>JAPPBX010000096.1 GCA_026702755.1 Candidatus Poribacteria bacterium
TAAACGAGGTAGAGTGACATTTCGTAATTACCCTACACCGTTGGTGTTTTCTCCTGATGGCGCGATTCTCGTCAATGGAACGAGCAGCGGAATGATCCTGGTAAGGGATGTTGAAACGGGCGAGCAAATCGCTGCGCTTGATGGGCATACGCTGGAAGTGGAGACATTGAAGTTTTCTCCTGATGGGAAAACACTCGTCAGCACTGCCATGGATGGTACAATCTTCTTGTGGGATTGGGATGAAGTCTTCAAAGATGTATCCACAGTCAACAAGTAGCACCCAATCCAATAAGGGCGAGGGAACCTTGAAGAAATACCCAAGCAAAAATTCCCTGCGGGGAGGCGAGGATACAATCCTCGCCAGCAGCCGTGGCGTGTTTTGCTTGGGTGTTTCCCTGGCTCACTCTCCTAATTCCGCATGACTATAAGAGGTTAAACAAAACAGAATGAAACGATCAGTTCTCTACGCCTCACTCATCGCTCTGACGCTTATCACAAGCGGATATGCAATCGCAGATTTTGATAAAGGTCTTGTCGTTTACTTTACGTTCGACAACATCAAGGGTAAACGGATTCTCGATGAATCTGGCAATGGGCTTGATGCTGAAGTTGTCAAAGACACCAAATTTGTTAAGGGTAAATATGGAAACGGCATCCATATTACTAATGATACCGAAGATTGTGTGAATGTCCCTACCACTGATGAACTGGAAATCAGTGAAGAAATCACGATGATGGCATGGATATATCACGACGATTGGAAGGGGAGCTCTTCTCAGTGGTTTGATAAAGGGTGTTATAGTGCAAGATCCAATAGCCTGTATGGTATGGGAGTTTTTGATGAAAATGATGATCCAGATCTCGCATTCCTTCCCAATGGTTCAGGAATTGGGATTATTTTAGGGACGCGAGAATTTCACGTGCGAATGGCGGTAGAGAACAAAATGAGGAATGGAAAGTGGCATCATGTTGTCGGCGTATGTGAGGATCTCAACGTGAGAATGTACCTTGATGGTGAAAACATTCTTGAAAATGATGAGAAACCACCTTTTATTTTTAATGGCATAAACGAGGAAGATTTGCGGATCGGATGTGCCAAAGGTAAGTCTGAGTATGCGTTTGAGGGAGGTTCTATTGACGAAGTCGCGATATGGAATCGTGCGCTCAGTGAAACCGAAATCAGAGCTGTGATGCGCGGTGCCTTGTTCGCGGTTTCACCGAAGGATAAAGTCGCCACGACGTGGGGAAATATTAAACGGAAAGCACTTCAACCGTAGCGGAAACTATAATATAATCCAAGCAGCACCCAATTTGGAGTAGCCCCATTATGAGAAGTACATCCACATTTTTGAAGGCATTTTATAGACTTTTCACTGTTTTATGCATTTGTTCCATTTTCCTCTTTCTGGATTATTCTATCGAACCGGATCGAACCTTAGAACCGAAGGAGGCAGTAGCAGAGGAAACAACAGATGGGAATCTTGAAGTTACGAGAAAAGAATTGTACGAGCAGACGTTCAAAGCGTTGCAGCGACAGTTTCAATCCCCAATTTTAGATGAAGAGTTTGAGATCCTTCACCAGATTATTAGTACGAGTCCTATCTATCTGGATTTTCTCAGAGATGTTTATCCGAACGTGCCACATCAAAACTTTAAAACATTCGTTAAAGCATCTGTTGAGAATAGCCCACCAAACACCGAATTGTATAGGGGTGTGTTAAAGAAACACTTTGGGGAGGCTATGAAGGAAGAACTTATTATCATGCACCGTATGCACCAAGCCTTCCAGAGTGCGCGGATTCTAATCTATCATGGAGCAGATAAAACCACAGCGGAGGAAAAAATCCTTCTACCCGTTTTTCAGGAAGGGACAATTTTTGAATGGGGTATCAAACGTCTACAAGGAAATGATAAAATAATTGAGTCATTTGGTGAAGATTTTGATCGGTTGAGTTTAGATATCGAGCAAGCGAATATCGAAAAAATAAAGAAAGTCCTTAAGGATCGGCGTACTGAGCAACGTCCTGATGATGGGTTCATTTGGCTTATGCTAACGGAACCCGTTTTGATGGGAGAGGTCCTCGAAAGCTTTACCGACACCGAGGTATTTCTGAAATGGCTTAAAGGGGAATTTAAGGAACCTGAAATAAGGTTCTAAACGAGCTCCTGATAGGAAAACACTCCGATTCGCGATTAGAGCTCTGCACTGACTGTCATTTCTAAACGGTGTTCGGGTTTCCGCTGTTTTGTGGAGAGCAAGCGGTAATTGAGCCGAAACAGGAGATCGGTGAATTTTCGCAATCTGTAATCTGCTGTCGTACGGACTTCGTGACTGATGCCTTCGTAGAAGGTGTATTGCGCAAAAGGTATCCCGCCGCTGCTCTCGCCATAGCCGAGTTTGTAGTTGACATCAACACGTCCCTTGCCGATGAGGCTGTAGGTGATGCGGTTTTCAAACGAGAAAGTGCGCGTTTTCGCTTCAGGTTCCTCGTCAAGTTGTTCCTCATCAATGGTGCGTTTATATCCGCCAGTCCCACTCCATCTGATTGAATTGCTCAATTCATACCGGAGGCTCAATTCAGTCGTCTGTTCAAATTGGCGCAGGTCTGAGATGGGCATTGACGGCAATTCTGCCACGTTCTTCATAGATTCGGTTTCCCCCGCGAGTTCTTCAAATTGGAATTGACTATACTTCTCGGTTTCTCGGCGTTGTTCCCAGTTGGCACCGACAGATAAGCGTTGCGTTGGGTTCACGGAGAAACCGACATCCCAAGTGTTGTGCAGTCTGTGGCGTTCTTGGTTGTTAATTCGTCGGTTGAGGGTCTCACCCGCGCGAAGGTTAATCTCGAAATTGAACGCCGGTGAGGGTGAAAATTCGAGCCGATGGTGCTGATTCAACCGCCCGAAAAGCGTTTCTGAACCTTGTAGACTTTGGAGCAGATAGAGAGACACCGCATCCTCTACTTCCTGTTCTTCGGTCAGCCACAACCGCGTTTGACCTCTGAGAGCCTTCAGAAACCATTCTACGCGGCTTTCGGCTTTCGGCTTTCGGCTTTCAGTAGAAAAGGGATCTAATGAACCAGAGTCCTCTTGCTGACTGCCGACTGCTGATGGCTGACTGCTATTTCGCGTTGGACGTAAACTATCACGCTTCATCATCAGATCCCGTTGCTGCTGTTGTCTTGCTCGGTCGCGTCGTGCAAAAAACTGACGCGGTTGAAAACGCATTCGGAATTCTGCCTCCACTGCTGTTGTCGGTTTATCTCCGACATTTTGATAGATTTTGATGTAGGTGCCTTCTTCGGGATCCTCTACATAGTGCAAGTCGTCCAACTTCACGTAGTATCCTTCACCGGGTTGGAGCAGCACACCAGTGTGTGGATGGATGTCGGTATAAACTTCGCGCCGTTGACTTGTGAGTTTTTTGTCTAATTCATAGCTGATTTCTATATCAATCGCTCGGCTAAGTGGCGTGAGTTGGAGGTTGACATCCGCGAGTTGAGTTGTTGTATTTGCACCGAGATCGGTGTGTGCTTTCAACATCCGGCGTGCAAGGTTTGCAGTCAGATTCACTCCCCCGCCGAGCAAGGATTCTTGTTGCGATAAGATACCGATTTTCCAAGTCCGTGCAGTGGTACTCCGCTGCCAATCCGACAAACCGATAGGCATGTCATCCACGGTGAGCAACGGTTCTTTCGCAAACGCCTCCTCGAGTTCATAACTCGTGTTGAGAGATGCCCACTTGAACTCAGTCAAGTCAACACGTCCAGTTGCACGGTTCCGCTTTCGGTTGAGCGTGGCGTTACGCGCCTCGTTCGATTCCACTCGTCCCAATGTTCCTAAGATTCTGAACGGACCGAGCGGATACGAAAGATTACCTTCCTGCCGTGATTTCTGCAGCGACTCCGCCCTTGTTGAATCTTCACCTTCCGTCCGAGAATTACTCAGGTAGTTGTCCCAGCGGAGATTTGGTAATTTCTTCAATAACTCTGTTCCCGCAGATGTACGCTGTTCCGATGCGCCGGTATTCGTCTCTTGTCTGTCTCTGCGTGTGTTTGCTCGGATGCCGGTGAGGGGTGCGATTCCACCGCCTGAACGCCGATTGAAGTTGACACCCCAGTTGAAATTGTTGCGGATGGTTGCGTTTGCAACAGGGAAAGGTTCTGTCTCGTCTGTGGGTTCTGTCACCTCCTGAACGGTCTTTTCACGTTCCGGTTCTCTTTCTTCACTCCTACCGACACCAGCGTCAACCTCCAGCCAATCTATCGGAATCATCTGGATGTCAAAGTTCAGGGTCCTCTCGTCCTGAGGTGTTCGCGAAGGGCCTTCGAGATTGAGCAGAAATGCGTCATCGAAACCCTCTTTGGCGTATTGTGTTTCGTAACGGGAACGGGTGCGGTTGCTGCTTGAGGCACCGACAGGCACGAAGCCAGCATCCATTGACCGTATGTCGAGATTTGTGTGTAGGAGGGGCTTGTAACCCTGATTTCGTTTATCTGACCCTATTGGGAATTCCCAATCGGCATAACCGCTCAGTTTCCATGCCCGACTCACCTCTTTCCGATCAACAGTGGAATAGGTATTTTTGTCAAGATTACTGTAAGCGAGTTCACCTTGGATCCACGCTTGTTCAGTGAAATTCAGACGGCTCTCCAATCCCCATACAGTATGTTTTTGTGGTGCTATGAGGAGGGATCCCTCTCCCTCTAAATCAAGGATATTTTGGCGAAGTGCTTCCAACTCCTCATCGTTAAAATCGATTAAAGCCTGTTCTGGTTGATTTAGATCTGCTTCAACAGCATAAGATGCCCCGAAGGTTAAACGTTCACCGGGCAGTGCGAACACGCTGCTAAGTCCGTAAAGATTCTGTTGATACGCACGCTCTTCGGGGATGTATTCAAAATCGATCCGAATTACGTCGTTGCTTGTTATCAGATGTTTGCTGTTAAACTCAACAATCGGGTCCCCGTATTCGCGGATGATGTAATCGTTGTTTTCGCCGCGCCGCATCCTTTCGCCGTTCAACCAGACGATTTCACTCCCGGCTTTCACGATGACGTATTGTCCATCGACGGTGAGCCGATATTCGCTCCGTCCTTCCTCACCCTGCAGGACTAAACTTGTGGATTGCCCCTTCGGAATGGCACTCGGAATGAGGTGAAAGTCTACCGACTTGAAATCGCCTTCAACCTGTACACCCTCTAATGCACGTGGAAAGAAAATAAACTCTGATGGACCGAGAGATCCTTCAAAATCGCCTAAGGTACCCGTCATGTTGGGATGTGTGATACGAATCAGTTTCTGATCGATGTCTTGGATATTTTCGGTTGTTCCTTCGGGTTGGATCGGCAAATCTTGGTCGGAGAGCAGTGCAAGAACACTGATATTTTCAGAGACTTTACCCTCTACGTTGACGCGAAGTTCCTGGTTTTGCGTCACGCCGCGGTTGCTGCCGACTGAGATGCCAAATGTTTGGCTTCCAGACACTTCTAATTGGCTGTCGGTTGCCGGAAGCCGTCGATTGTCAGCAAGAACATCTGTTTGCTGTGGGGAACCGTCGGTTGTCAACTGACTGCTATCTTGTTGACTACCGCCTGCTGTCCCGTAGAGATCGCGTTTATAAACCTGTTTGATCGCGAAGGGCAGTGTTCGGTAAGTTATCTCTAATCTGTACGGACGATCTGTGGACGGTTCGGTCGTGGAATGACGCTCTTCTAAAGTGATTTTTCCCAAATAGAAATCGATCTGGTAATCGACACCTCGCACAAGTACTTTTCCACCCGTTTCCCTTATCTGTTCACTGTTTGGAAGAATTGGTGGATACTTCACCGTAAATTCTTGTGTTTCTGCTTTCAGTTCAAAGCGTTCGGCTTTCTGGAGGACCGAAAAGGTAGGAAGTTCAAGGACTTTTTCTGCATCGTCGGGAGGGTTTTGCGCTGTCCTTCCAAGACTGGGAGGTATACATAAACAGAACGCAAGGAGAAAAAGTAAAATACGCATTTTTTAATTTACCTTGCGGTTCGTTTAGGGAAATTTCGCAAGAACGTTCCTGCCCGTATATCCGGTTTCCCGGCGCGATGCTTGGGCTTACAATCTCTGGCCAAAGACGCTGTAGGGGTAGGTCTTGTGCCTACCTACCATCGGTGAGACTGGATTCTCTCATCAATTGTTATATGCCAGACGTGCATAATTGACCGCAAGGAAGAATAAAAAACTATTTTTTACGGAAAACTTGGAATACCTTTATGTCATTCGCTTCGGCATCGCTCACAAAGACACGTCCTGTTTTTGAGACGGCGATGCCTGCGGGGTCTAAGAGCGCAGCGGCACTGAATTCGGTGATGGTTTTACCATCAGGCGCAAAAACTTGAATACGTCGGTTGCCGCTGTCTGTTACATAAAGATAATTCCATTCGTCCAAGGTGATGCACTTCGGTTCCCGTAGTTGTCCAAGCGCGTCGCCTTCACCGCCCCATGTATTGATAGGGTTGCCACTGAAGTCGTATTTTTTAATGAGATGGTTCCCTGTATCAACGACATAAACGTTCCCGTGAGCATCAACGTCCAAGTCTGTTGGGTTCCAGAGTTGTTCCTTACCGCTCCCGAAGCTTCCGCGTGCGACAACGGGTACCCCTGCGACATTAAATTCAATCCAGCGATGATTGCCCGTATCAACAACGTAAACCTCGCCATTTCGTCCGATACCGATGCCTTCGGGTCGGTCCAATAGAATATCATCTACGCTTTCACTGAGTGGATAGAAAATACGGTCAACGAAATTGCAGTATTGTACGCGATTGTTACCCGTATCTGCTACATAGAGGCGGTAACTGCGTTGGAAACTCAGAGCGATGTCTGTTGGATGGTCAAATTCCCCTGTTTGCCACCCGCGACTTCCGAATTCCGTCATGAAATTCCCAGCATCGTCAATCACTTGCACCCGATTGTTACCAGCGTCGGCGATGTAAATCCTGTCCGCTTCGTCTATAGTGAGTCCCAATGGGGTCCGAAATTCGCCCGCCCCTTGTCCAGTTCTACCGAGTGTTTCAATATAACGGACACCCAATATAGGTGGCGCATTCCGTTCGCGGTTTGAGGGTAGAATTTCAACCGGCTGTGCGACTTCACTTTTGGGTAGACCGCAGCTCACACAGAACAGAAGAAAAAGACAACCGAGACTTCTAATAATGGCACTTTGGGCGGACTTCAGGAGTGATGTTTGAAATTTCACTTCATTGGGGGTTTGTTTAGCCTCGCTGTACCCTGAATTTGAAGACAAATGTCGTTTGCTGTTCATTAAAATCACTTGTGACTCTGGGAACAATGATTCGCAAGTTGCTGTAATTAATGCTTCGTTTACGGAAATAGAGGAAGAATCTCGTATGTTGGCCCGGCATTACTGTCGTTCGCTCAAGGTCTGCTCTGGGAAGAACCGCCGGGGTGCCTTGTACCCGAATAGTTTTGTCCCATCGAAACACTTCTGCCCCAAACTCAGGCGGCAGCTTGGGTCTGAAATTCTTTTTTAAGTAAAAGGATTCTTGGGACTTATCGATTGTCTTCGTAACGTTTCCGGTTCCATCCAACATCTGACAGTCCTCCTTTTTGAAGGAGATCCAGTGATTCGTCCGGTTATAAATGATAACACCGAACGCGTCAACTGCCTTCACATCGTTGAGTGGGACAACCATTGCTGTGATGCCGTTTTTGACATAGCCGACAGTGCCCGTCTGTGGCATAATGTGGGCATCTGGGTCGAACACGGGGACGATCATCTCTGGTTGGAAGGTGTCTTTGATAAAGTCAGGGACCTTTGAACAACTCAGCGAAATTAATGACAGACAAAGGACTGCTAAAATTTGTAACGGATTTATTTTATTTTTCATTTCTTTTCTCCATGGTAGATTGATGAGAAATCTGAGCATTACGTCTTACAATGCCGGTCCCTCACTTTCAAAGGCGAGCACCGCTGCACCTACAATGCCGGCATCATTTCCGAGGTGTGCCTTTACGATTTTCATTTGTGCTGGAATGTCCATGGCACGTTTGGCGAGTTCAGCGCGAATCGGTTCAAAAAGGAGTTTTTCACCGGCTTCCGCTATACCACCTCCGATGATTGCGATTTGTGGATTGAGAATATGCGCTATTGAAGTGAGCGCGATGCCGATATACCGTCCTGTTTCAGCAAAAATTTCCATTGCGAGTTGGTCCCCTGCTTGGGCTGCCTCCGCTATTTGCCGTGGTGTTAGTGATGTTCCGTCGCTGGCGAGGTTTGTAACCTCGCCGAGTAAAATCGTTTCTCGTCCTGTTTTGATTCTTTCCTCAGTGCGTTCAACGATATTTTTCGCGCCAGCATACGCCTCAAGACACCCCTGATTGCCACAGCCACAGTAACGCCCGTTGGGGTCAACGATCGTATGTCCGAGTTCGCCCGCAGTATTTTGACTTCCATGATAGAGTTGCCCATCAATGACAACACCTCCACCGACCCCTGTACCGAGCGTTAATGCGACAATGCTTTTGTATCCAACACCAGCACCGTGACGAAATTCCCCCAATGTCATCACGTTCACGTCGTTATCCATACCCTTTAATATGAGTTTGTAGTTCTTGATTTGTGAGTTACGCTTTACAGCATTCTTCGGGATACTCAACTTCGCCAGTTCTGCGTTCACATAATCCACAAGTGGTATGTCACTCCAGCCGGGGAAGTTAGGAGAAAAATGGACAACACCTGTTTCAGCGATGATAAGTCCGGGTGCTCCTAATCCGATCCAAATCTCACTTGTGTCCCGGTGATTTTCAGGTGCTTTCACAATCACCTGACGAACGGCTTCCGCGATTCGAGCCGCTACGAATTTAGGACCACCTACTTCAACATCTGTAGGAAGAATGACGCGGCAAGAAATATCGCCTACCGATGAGACTAATCCTGCCTTGATGTCTGTTCCGCCGAGGTCAACGCCGATGCTGTATTTCATTTTTTTAATAGTTATCAGTTGTCAGTTTTAACCATCAACTCGCGCCTTAGCAAAAGTATCTGTAGACGAGTTGATGGTTAAAGTCAAGAAATGGCTTAGATAAGTCAGATACCTCTTTAACCGATAACCAGATTATTCCCAAAAAACTTGTGCACCGCCACTGACATTGCAGAGATAAATTTCGGGTTCAATGCCGGTCTGTTTGTGGTATTCCTTCGTCACGAGCGTTCGGAACGTTTCTAAAGCGTCTTCGTGAACGATGCTGACTGTACATCCGCCGAAACCAGCCCCCGTCATTCGGCTGCCGATCACGCCTTCGATGCTGCGTGCAAGGTCAGTAAGCAGATCTAACTCTACGCAACTAACTTCGTAATCGTCCCGCAATCCTTTGTGTGATACGTTCATGAGTCTACCGAATTGTCCAAGCGATTCGTCTGTTCGCGTCTTAAGCGCGAAGACAGCATCAAGAACACGCGCGTTCTCCTCAATCACATACCGACACCTCTTTTGTGTTAACGCCGGAAGTTCATCTTCATATTTTTTGAAATCTGCTAACGAAATATCGCGAAGTGAGGAGATACCGGGTAACCACTGTTCGAGGATGTCAACACCTCTTTCGCATTCTGCACGTCGCTTATTATATTCAGAAGCAGCGAGCTCGCGTTTTACTTTCGTGTTGCAAATGGCAATATGATGCGCTTTCAAATTGAGGGGGATATGCTCGTGTTCAAGCGAGCGGCAGTCGAGGAAAAGTGCTTGATCCTCCCGCCCCAGCAGGGAGATGGTCTGGTCCATGATACCGCAATTAACACCGGCAAATTCGTGTTCTACCTGTTGGCATAACGCGGCGAGTTCTTTGTTATCAATCTTTGGTTTTGACGGATTTTCCAGTGATGAGGTTTCAGAACTGGCGGTTAAAAAAGTGAGCGCAGCTGAGACTGAAAGTGCTGCCGAAGAACTCAAGCCTGCACCAATCGGCACATCGCCTGTAATGACGGCATCTATACCGGATATTTTTTTCCCAGATGCTTGTAGGAGGGACGCGACCCCCAAGAGGTAATGACTCCATGCTGGTGCCTGTTCAGTAGACGGAGGGCTGCTAAGGTTGAATTCGTAAGAATCTTTGACATCCAAGGCGTGTAACCTGACATATCTATCAGATCGTTGACGTGCGGCGATATTGAGATACTTATCAATCGCGACTGGAAACACATAACCGTCATTGTAATCCGTGTGCTCACCGATGAGGTTTACTCTGCCCGGGGCTGATGCGGTGAATGTGGATGGACCACCGAAGATTTCTTCAAATTTCTGCGCAGCGAAGGAGATGCGATTCTCAACCGTTTTGGTTGTTATCATGACAATATCCTTTGTGGAAGGTGTGGTTCCCGCGAGTTATACTGAAAAAAATTTCAGAAATAATCCGAGCGTACTCGGCAGCTCTTCACGAGGGACATAGCAATCAACACTTATGTTAGGCACTACGTCAGTTTCTGATGTCGGTGTCTGCGTCAGCAGTTGTTCTTCCGGTGCGTGCAGTGCGGGTTGTAAATTCGGTGGTGCTGTCTTTTTAGTGGGTGCTGTGCCCTCTGCGATAATTAATTCGCCGACGGGGAGATGCGTAGCGAGTGGATACACCTCTGTTTCAGTTAAAACAGTGATGTGGGGAAGTGAGGCCTCCGCTAACCGCTCCATCTGCATTGTCAAGTAGGTGATTTCTGTCAGAGCTGGTCGCGACCCGTTTGGTTGGCACGCGATAATTGTAATCAATGGTATCTGTTTTTGCAAGGCATTTTCAAGTGCTGTGAGAAAAAAAGAAATATCAATCTCAGTAGGGAGTACATCCATATCTGCGATGAATAGACAAGTCGGATGCTCTGAAATCATCCCTTCGGCAATGAGCCCCGTGTTCTCGGTAACTCTGACTTCCGCGGTTGTTAGATCGTCTAACAGGAACTCAAGCCGTTTTTCAGCAAGTAGTGGGAACAGTGCCCCGCAGTATGAACAGATATATAGGTTACGTTCGAGTTCACTCCTAAAAGCGAACTCTTGACACTGGGTACATTTGTGCCACAGACTAACGCTCTGTTCAGTGTCCTTAGAGATACGCGTTTCCATGTTTTTATCCTGGTGCGAAACATTTAAGCCTTCATAATTCCGGCTATCGCTTCTGCTTCTGTATTATAGCAGTCAAAAATTGTCATCAACTTTGCCATGACAATTAGACTTCTGACGTTGCCACCGAGGTTCAAGAGTACAACGTTTCCTCCACCCCGTCGGATAGCAGTATGAGAAGCGACAAGTGCGCCTAAGCCGGAGCTGTCCATCATCTGGACCCGCTCCATATTTAGAATTAAATTGAGTTTCTCCGCGTGCTCATCTTCACTATCTATTACTTGAATTTGTTGATCAATGATGGTTTTGAGAGCTAAGGCATCTGCCCCAATAATTCTTCCCTCAATATCCAGAATTGTAATACTGCCTTTGTGTCGAAGGTTGACTTGCATAGAAGTTCCTTGAAGATTGAATATACGCCCAAACCTGAAGTATAATTTCGACTTTCGGGCCCCTAAATATTTCCTATGAAGTAGGTTCGGCGATTTTCTAATACGAATAGTTGTCAGTTAATAGTTTTCAGTTTGCCTCACAGTGAGAGTTAAACACTTGGGGCGGTCACTTTTATTGTTACTGCCACAAGACGCCTCTTAACTGATAACTGAGTACTGAGTACGATTATGCGGTTTCCTTATATTTAACCATTTTGATGATGGTACCATTGGCTTCATAGGTTACAGAGTCCATACAGGCTTCCATCAAAAATAAACCTCTACCACTACTTTTGAGCAGGTTCTCTGGATCAAGCGGATCGGCGACTTCTTTGCGTGTAAACCCGACCCCTTCGTCTTTAATAAGGATCGCCAGTTTATCCTCAGCAAGCGTGAATTCGAGGGTCGCTTTTTTGTTCGGATCCTCTTTGTTGCCGTGTTTGATCGCGTTTGTACCCGCTTCAATGACAGCAAGATTAATCTGCTCTTGTATGTCCTCGGTAAAATCTGTCTCTTTCAAAATCTCCGTGACAACAACGTCAAGTAGGTAAACATGTTGCATTGAACTTGGAAGCGTAAGCGTGATGACGTGTTCAGTTTCAGTATCTTTAGGGGTAAATCCTCCGCCTTCGTCCTCGGTGTCAATGGTTAGTTTATCCTCGGCGAGAATTAACTGAAAAGCAATTTTTCTGCCCGGATCCTCTTCGTTGCCATGCTTGGTTGCGTTTGTACCCGCTTCAATGACAGCAAGATTAATCTGCTCTTGTATGTCCTCGGTAAAATCTGTCTCTTTCAAAATCTCCGTGACAATAACCTTGAGCAGACCAACATGTTGCATTGAACTTGGGAGAGAAAGTGTAATAATCTGTTTAGTTCTCTCACCCACGTTTGAAACTCCTTCTTTGGGTTCCCATTGGATATTTTCCAAAGGAAACCCCTACAAGACGGGGTTTGGGAATGATCCCGCCTTTCGTTATTTTTGCCAAGTTTTGGCATTGTTAAGATTCATTATGCCAAAAATACATTATACGGTAGGGGGCGAGGGGACCTCGCCCCCTACCGTCCGTCCTGATTTAAGTGTCTCGTTTGATAATGATTAATGCTCTGTCGTCATGAGGTGTTGTGCTTCCACTAAACACTGCTAAATCGTCAACGACCGCTTCACATAACGCGGATGCTGGCAATGCGGCATTTTTGGAAAGGCAGTCGGCGAGCCTGTCTCCACCGTAAAACATATCCATCGGTATCACATCTTGGAACGCGTCATCTTGTGTTGACTTTGTAGCCTCTCCCTGATTTTCACCGGAAACTGCGCTATCGCTGGCAGCTGTTTCAGTAATACCGTCGGTATAAAAAAGGAGGGCATCGCCCGGAGATAACGAACAGGTCTCGCTGGCAAATGTTGCTTCTTCAAACGCGCCTATCAACATGCCCCCCGTTTTTAGGAGTGTTATCTCTTGCGTATTCTTCTGATGAAATGGATAGCAGTGTCCTCCATTTGAATATGTGAAAGTTGAACTCGTTATGTCCAATATACCGTAAATCATTGTTGCGAACAGATCTGCCTCGGTGTCCCGCACCACTAAATCATTAATTCGTTTGAGGATCAACGCGGGGGTCTCTTCCTCATGACAGAGTAAACGGAGTGCTGTCCGAATCATTACCATTAAGAGTGCTGCCGGAATGCCGTTACCCTTTACATCCCCAAGAACGATCCCCATCCGTGTTTCGCTCAACGGAATGAAATCATAGAAATCGCCAGAGACAGATGTTGAACTTTGAAGTAGGGTTGCAATGTCGAATCCTTTAAGAGTTGGTGCCTGTTCTGGTAATAATTTTTTTTGAATAGCAGCGGCGGCTTGAAGATGCCCCGCGAGTCGTTGTACCCCTTCTTCACTGAACCCGTCCCCCATTGCATGCATTAATGGGTTGATGTATTTGATGGGTCGGGTTCTACCTAAAACTGCTTCGACCCGCGCCGTTACTTCACGGAGATCGAAAGGTTTCGTGATATAATCGTCTGCGCCGGTATCCAAACCGCGGACTTTATCCTCCGTCTGTCCACGGGCAGTGAGCAAAATGACTGGCACGTTTTTTGTGTGTTCCGTCTCCTTCAATTCCTCAATGACTTGGAGACCGTCTTTATGTGGCATCATTACATCAAGAAGGATAAGATCCGGCGGATCCATATATGCGCTTTGCACTGCACTCTCACCGTCATTTGCAGTCCGGACGTTGTAGCCCTCCGGTTCGAGATTCATCTTTAGCAATTCGAGGATATCAAGATCGTCATCGACAACCAAAATCGTTTCAGCCATTTTTCCCCTTTTCCAACGGGATGAAAAACTGGAAGTTGGACCCTATTCCATTATCGCCAGCATCCACCCATAAGCGTCCACCGTGTGCTTCAACGATGCCAGCGGCGATTGAAAGCCCTAAGCCAGTACCTCCGTATGGTTGTCGAGTCTGAACACTCCCAAGTTGTTGGAATTTATCAAAAACCTTTTCCCTCTCTTCAGTGGGGATCCCGGGTCCTGTGTCAACGACTTCAACGTGGACCCCTTCGGTAAGGCTCCCGTTCTGCTGAGCTTTTGATATTCGGACCGTCACCTTTCCATTATCTGGTGTAAATTTGATAGCATTTCCGATGAGGTTAACAAAAATTTGCCCAATTCGATCTGCGTCCGCAATCATTGATGGTAGATTAGATTGTGCCTTCAAGAATAGAGAGATGGCTTTCTCGTCTGCTTGTGGACGAAGTTCCTCAATTCTGCGTTCGGCTACCCAGTCTATTTTTACGTGCTCCTGCTTCAGTTCAATACGTCCCGCTTCAATCCGGGAAACATCAAGTAGATCATTAATAAGGGCGGCGAGTCGTTTCGACTGGCGATGCGCTCGACTCAGACTTTCGTGTTGTTTCTGATTAATTTTGCCAGTTTTCCCATCAAGTATTAGCGAAATAAATCCGATGATGGAGGTCAGCGGTGTTCGCAATTCGTGCGAAACAAGGGAAACGAACTCCGACTTCATTTGTTCTATTTCGTGTTCATTCGTGATGTCATCAAAAACATAAACAGTGCCAGCAACGTTATTGTGTTCATCAGGGAAATGACTTGATATAATGCGAAGAACTCGGGAACTGTCACCGTTTGATTGATTCCCGTTGACGTTCACCTCAGCAATCATCGTTTGATGTTGTGACACTTCACGTTGAGAGGAAGACAAAATTTTCGTATCAACCGTTCTTGTCTCTGTTTTTGTGCCCTCGACACCTTCTGATGTTTTCCTCCAATTGATTACACCTGCCCCTGTGTCAATGACGATAAAGTTCTCGTAATCAGCAGTATTTCCGAGATTCAGAAGACGTTCAGCCACAGGATTGACGTACAGGACCCGTCCAGTAGGTTCAACAACAATCAGACCTTCCCCGAGGTTGTCTACGATAGCAGTAAGTTTCCTTTCTTCCTGTGTGAGCTGATCGACCGCGGTTTTCAGATTCCGACGCATCTCATTGAATTCTTTGGCGAGGACACCGACTTCGTCATCACTGTCAACGGTAATTTCGCTGTCGAATTCGCCTTGCCCAACGTTACGTGCTGCTTGTGCAACTTTCAGGATCGGTGTCGCTATCCGCTGTGCCGCCCACCACGCAATTAGTATAACGATACAACTTGACGCAATGGTAACATAAAAAATATATCTGTTCAATCTGACAACACCAGCGTAAGCGGAGGAAATAGGACGCGAAGTAAAAACTATCCAGTTGCTAAAATTTTGTTGAACCTTCCAAGGTTCTGTATTTAAAGGTTGTGTCCGTGCCCAGCCATAGATGCGCGGTTCAGCGAATGCATCGGTCTCACCTTCCGGTTCATAACCGTAAAACTTTCCATCAACGCCCTTTTTTCCCTCAATAATTGCCTCCTCTACAGCGTTGCTCATCTCTATATAACTGTCTACTTGATACCCACTTTGTGGTGAGCTGGCAACTATCTTGCCAGATTCGTTTGTTAAAATCGTGTATGTTTCAGCCAATTCCGGTTGTGATTCAACTAAACTGGTGAGTTCGGGCAGAAATAGAAACGTTCTCAGCACACCCACCGTGTTATTTTTTTCTTCATTAACAACTGGCAATGCAATTGGAAGAAGATGCACGCCTCGCGTTTTATCATAGATGACATCTTCCACAAATGGGTAACCTATGCCATTGTTATAGGCTCTTTGCCACCAATACCTGTCTTGCACTTGGTGTGGGAGCATTTTTGTTGCGTCGTAATCCAGTCGTTGGTTATTCGAGCGAAGGACATACCCGAAGGCGTTGGTAATGGTTACTTCGGTTTTATAGCCTGCATACGTTTCAAGCAGACGGATGCTATCTTCGAGCCGTTCCCATGCGCTGAGAAATACGATCTGTTTGTCATTAGCAGTATTCGAATACACAACTGCTGATTGAATGTTTGGAAGTTCTCCCTGTATCTTTGTAATTTTTTCGGAGATGGCGTTGTCTGCACGGGCAAGTTTTTCTTGTGCAAGAAGAACGAGGTTTTCGCCAACGGTCTCTTTTAGCGCATTTTCACCTAAAAACTTGATGGTTAATGAAACGACAAACAACGGCATCAGGGCGACTAACAGAAATAGAACCACCTGTTGACCGCGTAAACCCACCTTAAACCGAGAGTGCTTCGTAGGATTTTTATCTTTTATGTTCGCCACGGTAGTTTACCGGCGCGTTTTCTATCTAATACCGAGAGTCATCAAGCAACACGCTACGTGTTGTCTTGAATCAAGTCTCTATGTGAAAGCGGCGCACGCGCCTTCCTCCGTATCATAAATCTCAATGACGGTGTTGAGCTGCGTTACCTCCAAAACTTCCCTAACGGCTTTCTGTGGGTTGAGTAGAACCAACTTTCCACCTGATTGCTGACAGGACTTCAAAGTGATCACGATTGCGCCTAATGCGCTGCTATCGATTAATGGAACGTTCATTAGATTAACCACTAACTTATCACGTCCAGTTTGAAGTTGCTCATTCATTTCTCTGCGAAACACATCTGCCGCATTTCCAAGAATTTTCCCTTCCACGTGAAGAATGGAAATATTTTCTCCCCCAATCGTTGTCTCGAAATTCATAGTATTTTCCTTAGTATTTTTAGTCAGCGTTTTGTATTTTTTATGATTTCGCCTTGAATCACTGTAATATGAGATACTATTGTAATTCCTGTGGAACGTGCTAAACATAAAAAAAATCACAGTGAATTCTGTTCTATAGCTTGACGCGACGCATCACAATATAACTCCGATCGAACTTTGGGTTTTGGAGGACATTTTCAATTGTTCCGCCGAGTGCCCTAAGACACGTAGCACTTTCGTCAATTTCAGATTTGATTGTTTCTTCACCAGACTTATACGCTACCCACTTTCCGGTCGGTTTCAGCAAAGGCATGCAATACACTGCCGAGTCCCGAATCGCTGCGACATAACGGGTAAATACCCAATCGTACGTTCCAATATGTTCCTGCTGTTGCGAACAGACTTCCGCACGTTCCGCGAGGATTTCAACGCTGGCTCTTCGGTGCAGGTCCAATTGCGGAACCAGAAATTTTAGAAAACCCACCTTCTTTTTCGACGATTCAACCAGCGTTAAGCGTATGTCAGGGATGTAAATTTTCAACGCAATCCCTGGGAATCCGGCACCTGTTCCAATATCAATCACGGAATCGTCTGTCTTTAGTGAGATGTGTTCCAAGACGCTCAGCGAATCAAGAAAATGTTTATGAATAATTTCGTCATTATCTGTGATCGCTGTCAGGTTAATGTGTTCATTCCACCGCAGCAGCTCGGTACGATATCGGTCAAATTGTGCTACCTGATGTGCTGTTAATGGAAATCCGTAATGATTGAATGTCTCTTTTAAATGTTGCTCGTACTTCACCACTTGCTATGCACCCAGATTACTGTGCGTTGTGTTGATGAAGGATAACCGTCAAAATTGAGATGTCTGCTGGCGAAACACCGGGCAAACGCGATGCTTGCCCAATAGAGGCGGGCCGAATCTTCGCAAGTTTCTCGCGCGCTTCTGTCTTTAATCCGTGAACATCGGTGTAATCAAACGTATCCGGAATTCGGAAATTTTCCAATTTTTTGAATTGGTGGATCTGTCGCTGTTGTCGTTGAATGTATCCATCATATTTAATCTGAATTTCCACCTGTTCTGCCACGACTGGTGACAGAATTTCAGAGGACGGCGCAATCTGGCTTATCTGCTCGTAACGAAGTTCAGGACGCTTTAGAAGCTCCGCCAACGATGTCGGTTGCTTTAGTTCACCTGTCTCGCGGATGCCCGCCAAGTTATTCAAAGTCGCAGTGTTTGGGTTAAGACGTGTGTCTTGCAACCGTTTCAATTCTGTCTGAATGTCCTCTACTTTCTTTTCAAACCGGTGATATGTATTATCATCAACCAGTCCGATCTGTCTACCAATTTCGGTGAGTCGCAGATCCGCGTTGTCCTCTCGCAGTGTTAACCTGTATTCAGCACGCGATGTGAACATACGGTAAGGTTCACGGATGTCCAAACTAACGAGATCATCGATAAGGACTGCTATATAGGCTTGTGATCTGTCAAGAATAAGTGGTTGTTCATCTTTGACCTTTAAGGCAGCGTTAATTCCCGCCATAAGTCCTTGTGCAGCGGCTTCCTCGTACCCCGTGGTGCCATTGAGTTGTCCAGCAAAATAGAGTCCCGGTACCTGTTTGGTCTCAAGCGTCGGTTTTAATTGCGTTGCTGGTGCGAAATCGTATTCTACTGCATATCCGAAGCGCATGATCTCAGCATTTTCCAACCCTTTGATGCTATGTACCATCTCCACCTGCACGTCTTCGGGTAAACTTGCGGAGATGCCGTTGAGGTAAATCTCATCAGTATCTCGTCCCTCTGGCTCCACAAAGACTTGATGCTCTGTTTTTTCTTCAAACCGGACGACCTTATCCTCGATTGAAGGGCAGTAACGGGGACCGATGCCGACAATGCGACCGCTATACATCGCGGATCGGTGAAGATTCTCGCGGATGACATCGTGTGTTTTTTCATTTGTGTAAGTTAGATAACAGGGGAGTTGCGGTTGCGTAATTCGTTCGGTTGAGAATGAAAAAGGGAGAGGATTCTCATCACCCGGCTGGATCTCCATCTGGTTGAAGTCAACCGTCTGGGCATTGACACGCGGCGGCGTGCCGGTTTTGAGTCTGCCGATCTCAAATCCAAGGCTCAAAAAACTTTCTGAGAGTTTCTCTGCGGAAGATTCACCCGCCCTACCCGCACTATATGAGACATCCCCGATGTGAATTATACCTTTCAGGAAGGTACCGGTGGTCAGAATCACAGTCTGCGCGAAATAAGCGGTTTTCGTCTGGCTGAGGATTCCAATGCATTGCCCGTTTTCCACGAGCAGCTCTTCAACCAACACCTGTTTGATGTCAAGCCGTTGTTGTGCTTCAAGGACTCGTTTCATCTCGTCTTGATACGCTTTTTTGTCGGCTTGCGCGCGACTTGAGCGAACTGCTGGTCCCTTTTTAGTATTCAAACGTCGGAATTGGATCCCAGTTTTATCAATGTTTTTTGCCATCTCACCGCCAAGCGCGTCTATCTCTTTAACGAGATGCCCCTTGGCAAGTCCACCAATCGCGGGGTTGCAGGACATCTTTGCGATGGTATCCAGATTGATAGTGACGATGAGCGTTTCGCAGCCCATTCGTGCGGCAGCAAGTGCGGCTTCGCAACCTGCGTGTCCTGCACCAACTACGATAACGTCATAATGTTTGTTATAGGTGTTCATCTTTTTTAGTGGCTTTCAGCAATCGGTTTGCTTCGCAGTGAGAACTATCAGTTAAGAGAATTTTTGTGGCAGTGAAAACATTTGCGATCGCCACAAGTATTAACTGACCGCTGATGGCTGATGGCTAATTAAAGTCCATCATAAATGATACTGATAACAAGCATGGCAGCAACTTCTAAGCTTTTCGGACTACATTTGTCGACTGTATCTTCGACTGTGTGCCAATACGGATAGGTGAAGTCGATAATATTAACCATCGGGATGCCTACCTCGATTAATGGAACGTGATCGTCCATGATTGCGTCCCCTAAGCGGTATTGAAACGGCGTTAAACCGAGTGTTGCCGCGCGCCGCCAAATTGCCTCCGTGTACCCCTGATTTGCGTTCCAAGAGTAGCGTTCTATCGGGAACGCCAAATCCTTGTCTCCAACCATATCCAGCAGAATTCCATAGTCAGGTTTCCATCTTCCCATGTTTCGCGCGAAGAATCGGGAGCCGATAAACATATGCTCAATGGATCTGCCATAGTCCTCGCCATCGAAAAGAACAATAACAACTCGCCGTGGCGGTGGGTGCGTTTTTAAGACTCTCGCCATTTCAAGAAGGACAGCGACACCAGAGGCACCATCGTTGGCACCGAGGATCGGTTTGTCTTGATTTTCGGGCTTTGGGTCTCTATCAGCGAAAGGACGCGTGTCCCAATGTGCAGCGAGTAAAAGTGTCTCCCCACCAGTTGATGGTCCGAATTCTGCCAAGATATTGTTCAGTTGAAGCGTTACCTTTCCAGCTTCATATTGATGCGGTTGGAAGTCTACGCTGTTCGCGTATTTCTGGAGTTCCGTGAATAGGTAATCCCGCGTCTCATTATGCGCTGCGGAACCCGGCGGTCGTGGTCCAAATTCGCACTGTTTCTTCAATATTGCGAAAGCGCGCTGTGCATCGAAAGCGGCACTCGCCGCGCGTGACGTACTTGCACGAACTCGAGCAGTGTTTTTTGATTCAGCGTTTGGACTATTTGCGTCTGACTCCGCCCATGCGATATTCAATACACTGTAACACACGCTGATTAAAAGTGCTGCAAACCACTGCTTTCTCATTTAAGCCTTCCTTCTACCTTCCAATGCTTTTGCGAGGGTTACCTCATCAATGTACTCCAAATCACCACCCACAGGAATACCATAAGCGATTCGAGTTACAGCGACTTCAAACGCTTCCAAGTGTTGTGTAAGATAGAGGGCCGTCGCTTGTCCTTCTGTTGTCCAGTTTGTCGCGAGGATGACTTCTTGCACCGGTTCTGCGTTTACAGCGGCAGTTTGAATTCGTTGAAACAGCGTGTTAATTCCGAGTTCATCGGGTCCAGTCCCGTCAAGCGGTGAAAGAACACCACCAAGTACATGATAAAGTCCTTTATAACCGTTGGTCCGCTCGATTGCCCAAAGATCATCGGATTCTTCGACAACGCAGATTACCTGCCGATCGCGGCGTGGACTTGTACAGATGTAACACGGATTTGTGTCGGTAATAGTGCCACATACGTCACAATAACATAACTCTTGTTTCACCTGCGCGATAGCTTCAGCAATTTGAGCCGTCTCGGTGTCAGGTAACTTTAGCATAAAAAACGCTAAGCGTTGTGCTGTCTTCTGACCAATCGTTGGCAGCTTTTGGAGCTCTGTGATGAGTTTCGCCAGCGGTTTTGGGTATTCTTGCATAGATTTTTTGTGCTAATTCCCACAGCACGGATGAGGATTAAAAGAGCGGTAGGGTGATGTCGTGACGATACCCACTTCGGTTTGGCAAAAGGGCCTACCGTTGTTAGAACATCGACGAGATTACCCATTTAAATTCTTAATCTTCATGATGAGGTAGAGACACCTGTGCCTTCACCTTTTACGCTTCTTATTACGGGAGCCCTGGAATTTTAATGCCACCGGTTAACTTGCTCATTTCTGCTGACATCATTTCTTGTGACTGTTGCAGTGCTTCATTGACAGCTGCGACGATTAAATCTTCGAGCATTTCCGTATCTTCTGGATCAACGACTTCCGGTGTAATACGGAGCGATACAACTTCCTGTTGTCCATTGACGACAGCGGTTACCATTCCGCCACCGACGGTTGCTTCAACGGTGCGATTTGCGAGTTCCTCTCGAATTTCAAGCATCCGCTTTTGCATTTGCTGTGCCTGTTTCATCAGGTCATTCATCTTCATAATTCTGGTCCTGTCCCCAAGCGGCTTTGTATCATATCTGTGTGGATTTTCGTCTTGGTACAAAAATACTTGGAACGTTAGAAATTTCCTTATAGAATCTGCTTCTCCAATTTGGAAAGAAGCGATTATTGGGTTTCAACAACTGTTGCCTCAAAAAGTTCGAGTGCGGTTTTAAGTTGTGGATCATCTTGGGCTTCAAGTTTACGCATGAGCGGTGTCTTTCGTGTCGCTTCCTTTGTCTCATCCTCGGCGGCTATCGGTTGCGGGACGGTATCTAAGGCAACTAACTCAATTTTCACAGGTTTACCGACTTCTTGCGTTAGTGTTTCGGCTATAGCTTCTTTGTCTTTCTCTACTATCATGGAAAGGTATGAGGGTGAACATGCGATTTGAACTCTGTTTGCGCCGTTCACAGTGGGGACAGCTCCCTCTAACAAGCCATGCCTGAGTTTTACTGGGAGTTTTGATTTTACCGCGTCCCAAAATGATGGCAGATTTGCTAGATCTCGATGTTCAGGTGAGACAGAAAAAGAAGTTGACGCGTTTAAGTCCAATGAAGGGGGCGTTGCGGTTTGTTCTTCGTAATGTGTCCTTGCTGTTTCCTTGGAGGTAGGGGTATCCTGGTTTGTGAGAAGAGGCATCTGTGGTGATGTCTCTTGTGGATGTGGTGCGGATTGCCCCGTTGCGGAAAGTCCTGCTGAATCAAACTTCTGTTCCAACGCAGACAATTTTTTGAGAATTTCCTCAAGTGGGATACCTTCTTCAAGCGAGTTTAGTTGAATGAGTGCTGTTTCTAATTGAAGTTGAGGATAACCGTATTGCTTGATATCGCGACTGGTGTGCATCAAAATCTTGATAATCCGTGAGAGTCTACCTACGGACATCCGTTCTGCCTCTTGCTTGAGTTTAGGCAGATCTGATCTCGGACTCTGAATCTGTTCACTAAGGGCATCATCAATTGCCAAAAGCCGGAGGTCTCGGAAATGGTCTATCAGTTGATCTAAACATTGCGACAAATCAGTCCCTTGTTTCATTAGATTGTTTAGTGTTTTTAATGCGTTTGCCAGATTTCTTTCCGTAATTGCCGCCGTAAGCTCCCCAAGAAGCGAGCTCGAACTAAGCCCGATAGTCTGCTCAACGGTTTCAACCGTCAAATCCTTGCCTACAGAAGATATAAGCCGTTCTAATAGGTTTTCTGCGTCCCGTAAGCACCCCTCGGATTGGCGCGTGATAAGGGTGAGTACGTCCAAATCAGCTGAAACCCCTTCCTCCTTGATGAGTAATTGTAGGCGTTCAATTATCTTTTCATCTTCGAGGTGTCGGAAATCGAAATCTTGACAGCGAGAACTGATTGTTTTTGGGATTTTGGCATGTTCAGTTGTTGCCATGATGAATATGACATGCGACGGTGGCTCTTCAAGCGTTTTCAGCAAGGCGTTGAACGCCTCCGGTGAGAGCATGTGCGCTTCATCTATGATGTAGATTTTGTAGGTACAGGTGGCTGGCGAGAGTTTGACGTTTTCACGGAGGTCTCGGATTGTATCAATACCGCGATTGGAGGCGGCATCCATCTCAATAACATCGAAGGATCTGTCTTGGGAGATGTCGTTACAAAATTCGCATTGATTGCAGGGTTCCGCGGTCTTGATGGAGTCAAATTCGGTTTCTTGAAATCGGTTGGGACAGTTGACAGCTTTGGCGAGAATGCGAGCGACTGTGGTTTTACCAGTGCCACGTGGTCCCCAGAAAAGGTAGGCATGCCCGATACGTCCAGATAGGATCTGATTCTTTAGCGTTGTCGTAACGTGCTCCTGTCCGACAACATCACTAAAGTTTTGGGGACGCCATTTTTGGGCGAGAACCTCGTAAGACATTAGGCAATCCTTTTTTGTACGACCCGAGTTTAGGCATGCAGTGTGGTCAGTCCAACGAATACGCCCGAAAAATGACTATGCACCCAAGGTTGACAAATTCCTCCAAGCGTTGCCCACGTCGTTAACTCAGGCCAGGCACCCTTGCGTCACACGAGGAACTCATCTACCGCTGCTTCCTTCCGGACCTGACGGGGTTCAACAAGCACTCGTTGCTCAAGACCCAACCATCAACACCACGTGCGCGGGACAGGCCCCACAGAAACAGGCCGCATCCTGGGGATTCAGTTCTGCTTTAGCGGATTGCAGATACAGGGCACCGCTACCTCCCCACCTAGCATAGCCAAGGCGTTAATTATTAAAAAACTGGCGGAGAGAGTGGGATTCGAACCCACGGTACTGCAAAACAGCACACATGATTTCCAGTCATGCCAGTTCAGCCAACTCCTGCATCTCTCCGTTTTATAGTTTTCAGTTAAGCGCGAGTTTAAATCGACAAACTCCCCCTTTAACCAGTAACTGACGACTGACAACTGAAAACCATTAAGTATGGAGCAGACGGGATTTGAACCCGTGACCTCATCCGTGCGAGGGATGCACTCTCCCAACTGAGCTACTGCCCCACAAGCCGCAAAAATTAGACATTTCGCGACAGTAAAATCTTTTTGAGTCCTATTATTAAGCGAAAGCGAAAAAAAAACGGAGAGAGTGGGATTCGAACCCACGGTGACTTGCGCCACAACAGTTTTCGAGACTGTCCAGTTCAACCACTCCTGCATCTCTCCTTCTGATGTAAGCTATCTACCCTTTAGCGACGGGATAGTGCGTACGTCCGAACTTTGATAGCCTCTTCTTAAAATGGACGACGACGTTCTTGAAAAAAGGATTTTAACAGGGTGCTGCTCTCTTCTGCTAACACGCCACTCACCACTTCAACCCAATGGTTCAACCGTTCATCTTGGAGGATGTTATAGAGTGTCCCGGCTGCCCCTGATTTTGGGTCTGTTGCGGCGTAAACGACCTTCGGGATACGCGCTAATACGATTGCGCCTGCACACATCGGGCAGGGTTCTAAAGTTACATAAAGGGTCGTATCAGTGAACCGCCAATCGCCGATTTTTTCGGATGCTGCTTGTATGACGAGCATTTCTGCGTGGGCAATAGGACTGCCGCACGATTCTCGCAAGTTGTGCGCTTCAGCCACCAAGGTGTCACCACTCACAAGCAGAGCACCAACTGGAACTTCATCCTTTTCCCCTGCTTGCTGCGCTAATTTAAGTGCTTGTCGCATCCAGAAAGAATCGCTATCCAAATTCTATCCAACAAATGGGTTTGAAGCGCCTGAGAGGATTCGAACCCCCGGCCTTCTGATCCGTAGTCAGATGCTCTAATCCACTGAGCTACAGGCGCGTATAGTAATAGTTATCAGTTAAGACGGGTTGCAGCGCGCAAGCAAAATGGAACTGCCACAACAAGTTACTCAAAACTGACAACCAACAACGGATGATTATTAGAACGGAGAGGGTGGGATTCGAACCCACGATGGCTTTCGCCATAATCGCTTAGCAGGCGATCCAGTTCAACCACTCCTGCACCTCTCCTTATGACGGTGGGAGTAGGATTCAAACCCACGATGGCTTTCACTATAACGCCCTTATCAAAAGACAAGACCGCCGCATTCGTCCACCCCAACCGTTTTATCTTTATCTATTATAATGGCGGTGGGAGTAGGATTCAAACCCACGATGGCTTTCGCCATAACGCCCTTATCAAAAGACAAGACCGCCGCATTCGTCCACCCCAACCGTTTTATCTTTATCTATAATGGCGGTGGGAGTAGGATTCGAACCCACGATGGCTTTCGCCATAACGGTTTTCAAGACCGCCGCATTCGTCCACTCTGCCATCCCACCTATACTACTTAGTTTCCGTATTAATTATACGATATATAAAATATTGTGTCAAGGAAATTATCACTTTTTTCGGCGGTGTATCGTTTCAGCCTATCTTCTAATGGTGTTTCAGGGATTTTCTAAGACGCTTGAAAGGTAAGTTTGTTTTTACGCACTACAATTAAGAGATCATCGTTACAGAATTGCATTAACGAAAGTTTACTTTTTAATGTAGTGCGGGTCGCGGATCCGCAAGCCAATTTCCTTAAATATCTATTGCAGCGTCTACTAAATTTCTCCATGCCACTCCAGTGGTTCGTTTCGTAAATAAGGAAGCAGCATATCTTGGAGCCGCCGATGTGCATGGTGCAAGTGTGTTTTAATGGTGCCTTCCGACCTGTTTAGCAGCACTGCTATCTCTTTAATCGCGAGCTCTCTCCGATGTCGTAGATTGAAAACGCGACGCTGACCCGGCGGAAGTTTCCGCACTGCCTTTCGAATCATTTTACCAAGTTCCTTTTCTTCAAGGAGTTTCTCAGGCGATGGGTGAGAATCCATCATTGTTAGGACATCGTCCGCATCAAGTGGTAATTCTTCAAACGTAAGAAGTTTACTACGGTTACACTGCCTCTGAAAGTCGATGCTGCAATTGATAGCAATCCGGTAAATCCAACTGTAAAACGCGGAGCCACCTTTGAAGTTGGGCAGTGCTTTAAACGCTTTCAGAAAGACCTCTTGGCAAAGGTCTTTTGCTGTCTCCCGATCGCGAACTCGCTGGTACATGAGGTTATAAATTTTCTTTTCATATTTGAGGAAAAGGGGATTAAAAGCCTCTGTGTCCCCATCCTTAAACCGATTGACAAGCGCATCTTCGTCAATCTGTTCAAGCTCCGATTCTGTGTACGCGGTGGCGAATTTCTGCGGATAAGTCATGCTTGTTACCTCCATATTGAACGAAGTTAAATTTGAGGGACCTAAATTTGTAATGCCATCATTGAAAGCAAAATATCTTAAAGATTACACACTATAAGCACCAGAAAGTTCCCATTTTTTTCTGTTTTAAAGTTTCCATTTCCACATACTATTTAGACAGATTTGATTAGGATTTTGTTCGATTAAAATCTTTGTCCGCCGAACCGCATTTCTCGTAAAAATTTGCAAAATCGTAATGTGCTTTTATATATGACCAAATAGATTCGCTATCCTAATTGCTCCAGTTGACAGGTCAACTGCTTTCGGTTATACTAAAGACCACCTTAGCATTTAAAGTTATCTCGTAAGTAAAAAAATAGGTTCCTATTGTTAGTGACGCGATTTGTTGGGTAAAAAGGTGCAAAATTTCAGAAAAACTGAAATTTTGTAGGAAAAATTAAAAAAAGAAGGTCCCGATGCGTCGGTATAGCATTCAAACCAAAATTGTTCTTCCATTTCTGCTCCTTTTTGCTTGTGTCACTGTCTTTGTGCCGTTGCTAACCGTTGAGCTTTTCGCGTGGAAGTACAGTGAGCAGTTTACAAGTGAAACCCAAGGCTGGCTCGACACCATCGTAGAAACTGGGTTTATTCGGGAAGATAGTGAGAAGGTCAAGAAAGCATATAGTGTAGAAATTATGGTTTTCGGTTCCGATTACACGCTTAATGATAGCACATTGGTTGGGCTTTCCGACGCTGAGCGAGATTGGACAAATTTAGCGAAAAAGATGCGGCTGAGTGAGGTAAAAAAGCACTTCCAAGAAGCGGATGGCCCCCCTTTCACGCACGATGTAACGCTCGCTGGAAAGCCTTATAAAGTTTTTTATCTTTCAATCAATCCTGGACGTTTCTACTGCTTGTTGCGTCCGATGGATAAGATCGCCGAAGCGAAGCGAACCCTGACGTGGTATATGTTAGGCATCGCTGTTCTCGTTATGGCACTGATTGCTTTCATCAGTTATCGTATTGGGAAGAATTTGACGAATCCGATTAAAATTTTGGTCGATTCTACGACTCGCGTCGCAACAGGCGACTTGGATGAGCAGTGTGAGATTAAAACACACGATGAAATCGGTGATCTTGCTGCTGCATTTAATCAGATGACGCAGGACCTTAAGCAGTCAAGAGACCAGTTAATTCAAGCGGAACGGTTGGCGACAGCAGGAAAAATGTCTGCCTCGTTTGCCCACGAGATTCGTAATCCGTTGTCGTCGATGCGGATGTTAGCACAGATGTTAATGCAGAAATCTGAAATGTCGCAGGAACAACATCAACAATCTCTCCGCTATATCCTTGAGGAAATTGAACGGATTGACACCATAGTTAAAGGGTTGATGGACTTCGCGCGTCCTTCGACCCTTGACCTGAAGCAACAATCCCTCGCGCCTGTCCTACAATCTGTTTTGGATTTGATGGAAGCCAACTTAGCACATCACAAAATCCAGTTAGTCTTAGACTTGTTACCTGAAACCCCAGAAATCCAATTTGATTCAGATAAATTGAAGCAGGCGTTTATGAATGTGGTCTTGAATGCAATGGAGGCGATGCCGCAGGGTGGTGTATTGAAGGTGTCTACACTTATGGAAGACGACAGCGTGTGCATAAAGGTTGTGGACACTGGCGTTGGAATACCAGAGGAAGATTTAGAATATCTGTTTGAACCGTTCTTTACCCGAAAAACGAGAGGGACAGGACTTGGATTGGCGAATGTCAAGCGGATTCTTGAGGAACACGGTGGTAGCGTAGAAATGGACAGCACGCCGGATGAAGGGACACAAGTATCGTTGTGGTTGCCGTTGTAAGATGTATCGTTGAAATGGAATTAGATTTTAGAGAAAAAGAGACTGTGGTATACTGTGCTGTGTTATCAGGATAGTCTGTAGAAATCTTGTTTGAAAGGCAATAAATTGATTCAGGAACGAACCCGAGATAGTCTCACATGGCGTGCTGTGCTGATCGGTTTGACATGCGCCACTATTGAGTGTCTCTTTGCGCCTTATAACGATTACGTCATCCGCAATATCTTCCTTGCAGGTGGCCACTTTCCTGTCGCGCCCTTCTTTGTCCTAACAATTTTTGTGTTGGGTATCAATGTTTTCCTGAAACAGGTCCACCCTGCCTCGGCGTTCTCACCTGGGGAACTCGTCACAATCTGGTGTATCATGATCGCACCGGCGGGCATTCCGTCTTCAGGGATGATGCGCTATGCTCTCAGTCCAATGGTGGCGTATCAATATCTCGCCACACCGGAAAACGACTGGGAGTCACTATTCCACCACTACATTCCACACTGGCGCGTCGTTCGCGATCACACCGCAGCGCAGTCTTTCTTTGAAGGTTTATTCGCAGGAGAATCCGTGCCGTGGGGGGCATGGATAGTTCCTATCTTAACATGGAGTGCCTATGTCCTGGTGGTCTATTTCGTGATGATCTGCCTCTCTGTACTGCTCCGCAGACAGTGGGTGGAATATGAACGCTGCGCTTTTCCACTTGTTAAGTTACCTGTGGAGATGGCAGCGCAAGGCAGAGGTAGCCTCGGTCCGCTCTTTAAAAACAGCGCGCTCTGGTTCGGCTTTGCGTTCCCAGTATTCCTTCATACGATGAATGGTCTCCATACGTTCTTTCCGTCCATGCCGCATGTTCCACGCGATTTCTGGCTCAATCAATATCTCGTCGAGCGTCCTTGGAACGCGTTACGTCCGTTTCAGATTGTCATTTTCTGGTCGATGGTAGGGTTTAGTTATCTACTCACCCTGGAGGTATCTTTTAGCATCTGGTTTTTCTTTGTGTTCTACAAACTCCAATGTCTTTTGGGTGTAATGCTCGGCTTCCAGCTCACTTCGGGACCCGGTGTGCAGTGGACAGGTAAATCATTTAGTGCTGCACAGGAAGCGGGTGCATGCCTGACGTTTGTTGCCATCGCACTCTGGAAAGCGCGACATCACATTAAAGGCATGTTCCAGTTCCGACCTTCCGACGAAGCCTTACCGCATGGCGTTACAATCTTCGGACTTCTCGGCGGTATCTGTGTGCTTGCGTTTTTTAATCATTTGATGGGGATGTCCCTCATATTCGCGTTCGGCTTCGTTCTGTTTCTGCTTGCGATGTATGTCCTGCTAACGTGGCAGGTGATTAACGGCGGCATTCCGTTCATCAATCCATCGTTTTCACCACAGAGTTTCTTCCTGACCACCTTAGGCACCTCAAAAATTCACCCTTCCACGTTGACTTCGCTGATGATGCACCCTGTGTGTCTCACATTAGACCTTCGCGAATTCATGATGCCAAACATCATGAACGGACTAAAAGCTGCGGATGAGGCACGCGTCAAACGACGGCAGCTACTCATCGCTATGGCAGTTGCAATGGTTATCGGGCTTGGTGTTTCCTATTACTCTGCGATTAAAGTTAGTTATGCACACGGGGCACCTTATACCGGTGGTAGTTGGTTTATGCGTCAACTTGAGGGATTGCTTGTAAGCCCGAAAACAAGCACGAATTGGACAAACACAGGGTTTATGGTATTCGGGAGCGGGTTCACGATTTGGCTGATGTGGATGCGTCAGACCTTTGTATGGTGGCCCCTGCATCCGCTCGGTTATACGATGCTGAGTTCGTGGGCGACGTTTAAACTCTGGTTCTCTATATTCTTGGGGTGGGGCTTAAAGTTTAGTATCGTGAAATATGGCGGCTTGAAGGCGTATCGGAGTGCAAGACCGATATTCCTTGGACTCGTTCTCGGAGAGATGACATGTGCTGGACTCTGGGCGATTATCGGGATGATTACTGGGATTAGCACGGGGTACCGTATCTTGCCGGATTAGATAATAGCAGTTAGCAGTCAGCAATCAGTTACTATTTGGTGGATTGGGATGGTTATTAGGGAAAACGGAATGGCTCTGGTCAGAAGACGTTTTGCCTTGACATTCAGATGAGAAGCATGTACCCTATTAATGGCGTTTAAGGCAGCAGGTAAACACCAATAACCTCTATTACTAAAAGAAATTCTGATGAGAAACTGGATAATAGTGATTTGTCTCTTATTTACGTCTTCGGCGTTTGCCGAATTGACACCCGAAGATATCCTAACGATTTCCGATATTGTAGAAAAAGCCGTTACTGCATCGGAGAAACGGACGCGTGAATATATTGATAAATCGGAGGAACGCATGCGCGCATATATTGATAAATCAGAAAAGCAGACGCGCGAATATGTTGATACAAAACTTGAATCACTTGAACACAAACTCGACGGTAGAATAGGGCGTTTGGAGGGTAGATTAAATGGTACCGACAGAAACATAACGATAGTTGTGGCACTGGTGGTGGGTGTCATGGCATTAATTGTGTTAGCAGTTGGTATACCACAACTCATCCTCGTCTCCAGACAAAGTAATCAAAACGCGATGCAAAAAGAACTTGAAGCGATGCGAGTTGAGATACAACAATTCCGTAAAGAACTTGCCCTTCTGTTGCAGGAGCACTAAGCGAAAAGATGAAAAATACAACTCTTACAATACTACTCACATTCTGTTCGTTATGCCTTGGATTACCTTCCGCTTTTTCGGTGGATTTTATCCAATTAGAGCGTGAATTTGCAGGCAAAGGCTCAACACAAGGACGGTTCGGTAAGGATATTCATCTCGCCTTTGATAAGCAGCATATCTACGTTAGCGACGCTGAGAATCGACTTATCCAGAAGTTGTCGGCAACAGGAGAATTTCTGTTTCAGATCCCGGAAGCACCGGAATCGCTGGATAATATCTTACGGAAACCGGGGCATCTTACTGTGGATAGTTTAGGAAACATCTACGTTGCCGATGTGACCGTGCATCATATTGCTGAGAGCAAGGATCCGAAAGTTTATATGTTCGCGCCGTGTGTCTACAAGTTCAGTGGGACGGGTGAATTGTTAGACACTTACTTTGTTGATCCGGTGGATGTCCATCCCAAGGTTGTTTTGCCAGTGAATCTTATCATTGACGAAGAAGGGAAAACGGCTTTCGCCATTCAGCCCAAGGGACACGACAGAGCTCTCCGCGTCGCTCTCAATTCCCAAAATGAACTTTATGTTTTAGACGCAGAACTGGGGCGAGTTCATAAATTCAGTGCTGATGGAGAAAAGTTGTTTGCCTTTGGTAGATATGGCGCAGGTGAAGGTGAATTTGATATGGATGCCGCGGACATCGCCATTGATGCGCGTGGGAACGTCCTCATTGCAGATACCGGTAACCACCGCATTGTGAGATTCGATGCAGCAGGGAAACCTCTCGGTAGTTTTGGGAGAGAAGGACGCGGCAACGGTGAATTCGTGAAGCCAATGGCACTCGTTACCTTGCCCACTGGCGAAATCCTCGTTAAAGATGCCAGCCAATTTCGTAGGAAAGTCGGTGGACTGCCGGAGGTTATTGCGCTCTCTCCCACATTGACGCAGCTAACGGAGAGTACGCCGGGGCAAGCTGAACTCGCGGATACTATTGTCAATGCGACGCAGTCACGATACGGTCCGTTTGCACAGAGTGCCGCTGCAGCTGCCGACACTGCCGCCTTGAATAGACGTGTACGGTTATTGGAAGAAGCAGAATACAGTCGATATTACGCCGATGAAACCTATGACGAGGATAAAGAAGAACTCGCTGAAGAACTCAAACGGAAAGACATCCGCTTGACCCTCTTTCATAATATCATCTCACGCGTTCAGAAGTTTGATCCCAACGGACGGTATCTGGGACGGATCGTTTATGAAACAGATCAGCTCAGCGAGGAAAAACACGATCTGACCTTCTTGGATTTGGATGCTGCGGGGCACCTTTATCTACGGGATGCCAGCGATTTTACGATCGCGCAGTATTCTGTAAGCGGATTTACCGTGAAGCCCTCGCACATGAACGGATTTTACAGTGTTCGCGCTGCGAGTTTGCACAACAACTATCTGGAAGATTATGAGGACATTGACTTTTCAACCGATGTCCAAGATGAACTCAGCCAGTTGGAACTTAAAAATCTATTTGGATGGACCTACAGCCTCTCGGAGCGGTGGCATTTGACGTTCCTTGACGAATTAACGTACGGCGAACAAGATGAACGCTATGTTACCCCGGCGAAGGTAGAGGATAGTTACGATTTTGAGACACAGGCGTTAGAGAATGCGTTCGCCGCGAACCTGAAGTTTATCACGAATCCAAATCCATATCGGTATAAGGAACTCAATTTGTCTGTTGGGCGCGTTGATGGCACGTCTGATTTGATGCAGGACGCGCTCTTTCCTGACCTCAACAAACAGCGCAGAATAGATACCGGTGATGCAAGTTCTACGGTTGTTGAACTCAATTGGGATATCTGGTCAAGGGCAAATCTTTGGCTTCGCTATGCTGATCTCAACCCTGCTGAAACGAGTCGCAATTTTATCCGTCGGTTTTACGATGTCTCCGGGGACCTCTACGAGGTGTTTGGGAGCCGCAATGAGGCGCGCCAGTTCCTTGGAGAGTTGACCATAAAGTTTTAAAGTAGTAGGCACAGTCCCTGTGCCGTTCCAAAAGTAGTAGGCACAGTCCCTGTGCCGTTCCAAAAGTGAGGTCTATCAATAAAAATGGAGTTTCGCGCCCTTTACCCTGAAGAATTGGAGGCGTGGCTGGACCATGTTACGACTGTCTTTACAGGGGGTCGCCAATATTTTTCTAATCATTGGCACAACGATCCCTGGAGAGATCCTGAAGGCATTCGTGTTGCCGTTGACAATGGTACGATCGTTAGCACAGTGCGGGTTTTTATTCGGAAGATGTTTTTGCATGGGGAGCCGATAACCGTCGGTGGTATCGGTGAGGTCAGCACGCGCTCAGAATACCGGCGGCGTGGACTCGCTTCACAACTGCTTAAGGATTCGATCGAGTTTATGGAGTCCCGTGATATTGCCGTCTCTTTGCTCTTCGGAAGCCAACGCATCTATTCCATTGAAGGATGGGAAAAGGTACCTCGCTATTACGCAAGACAATCTTTCGCAGCTGAAAAAGGTTCGGAATGTGAAGTTCGTCCAGCTAATTTTGATGATGACACCGAAGTTAAGCGAATCGCTGCACTTTATGACGGATACGCCCGCAAATTCAATGGCACCATCGTCAGAGATGAAATAGCGTATTGGACAAAGTGGGTACGAACCGAGTCACCGAATGCTTGGGTTGCTGAACGGGATGGGGATATTGAAGGATATGTTTCCGTCGTTCGGAACGAAAGTCAACTAAACGTTAAGGAGTTCATCGCCTCAGAACCATCCTTTGCCCAGGAGAAAGGTAAACAACTTTTTGAAAGCATGCTCTCTAATATTATAGCCCAAATGGATGTGGAATCATTTGAGGTCGTCTATCCAGCACCTATTGCAGACGGTTTTAATGCTCCAACGATTGACGAACAGAGCAGTGCGATGTATCGCATCAATCGACCCGACGCACTTCCGAATTCTTATGATTCAATCCCGAATCTATTACACAACCAACCACAGTCTTTATCACAAGGCATCAAGTCGCATCATATCTTTTGGTATACCGATGGGTATTAGGGGACATACCTTACCCTAAAGTCGACGAAGCCTTAGGCGTCCAGATCGATACACGGCGATCAAAGGCGGAGTCCAATCCACCTGCATTTTGAGTAACTCTTGTAGGTCATCAATTACTTCAATTGGCGTACGCCCACCTGGACGCAGAAGGATAATTCCTGTAGTAGGGTGTTTCCGATAGACTGCAAGTTTCCCGAAATCGGAATCGTGCGTTAGAACAAACCTACTCATCATATATGCATTAGCGAGAATGTCCTCGTCTTTGTAAAGATGCCACCCCTCTTCAAAAGCAGAAACTACATCAACCCCTTGAGAGCGTAGAAACTGAACAACTGGGGTCGTTATATTCATATCCGCGACAAGTGGGGGTAGCATTGTCAAGATGCTCCATCGCGCGGAAAAGGCATATCTATGAAGATGTCGTTTTGCAATGCGCGTGCTGCGTAGCCAAGGACAGCCCGAATGCTTTCTTCACTTAATATCGGATAAGATTCAATAATCTCCTCGTTTGTCATACCTTTTGCCAATAAACCCAACACCTGTTCCACGCTTATACGCGTGCCTTCAATTACCGGTTTTCCACCAAGTATTTCCGAATTAGCGATAATTCTAACCACAATTATTTTCCTCCATAATGAGATTGGTTAATCTTGCATGGATATTTTATCATAATTTTCGGTTTGTATCAAATCGTTTTGCTGAATTACCTACCGATCCACCACAAAAAATTTGACTTCTAATCTGATGCGGTATATAATCGCTTCCGTAGCAAAATAGTTAATCTCGTAGGCATTTCGTTTGCAGTTTTCCATAGTTTGAAGTTACAGGATATAGGGGGACATAGACATGGCAAATTTACGTGTTGGGGTTATTGGGTGTAGCGGTATCGGCACGACACATGCATCAGGGATCGTCGGGCTGCCGAATGTTGAATTAGCCGCTGGCTGCGATTTTGTTCAGAGTACGTTAGATGCTTTTAAGGAAAAATATCAGGACAATTGGGATAACATCTCTCTGTATACCAACCATCAGGAGATGCTCGCCGCTGAGAATTTAGATGTCGTGACGGTGGCGACTTCTGACCATCGGCACGCGGACCTGGTTGTTGACGCAGCGAACGCCGGTGTAAAGGGTGTTTTCTGTGAAAAGCCGATGGCGACGAGTGTTGAAGATGCGGACAGAATGATAGAGGCAACCGAGCGAAACGGCACGATTCTGTCGATTGACCATACCCGACGGTGGCAACCCTTATGGCGGCATACGCATGATGTGATTGTCGGTGGTGGACGCATCGGGGATGTCCAATATGTCATCGGTACCTTGAGTGGTGGTCGCGCAATGCTTTTCCGTAACGGGACACACCTTGTCGATGCTATCTGCTATTTCGCAGACTCGGATCCAGAGTGGGTCTCTGCCGAATTAGAGGACGGCTACGAGGACTACAACGAATATAAAGGTGATGGCGGACACGTTCCAGCAACGGAACCGTCGGCGCACGGATATATTCATTTCGCAAATGGTGTGCGCGGTTACTATGCTGGCGGTCCGAAAACGACACTCTCCGGGTTCCGTGTAGAGATTGTTGGCACCAACGGCTATATTCTTATCAGTGACAAAGGGGCAACACTCCACCAAGACGACGTTGTCGAAACGATTGAGGCACCGACATGGGATATGACAGGTATCCCCGCAGGCGTTCGAGAGTTGGTAGGTCTTGTTGCAGAGGGTGGGCAACCCGTTTCGCCTGGGAGCGAAGGTTATAAGGTCGTCCAGATTATCATCGGCTTCTTGACCTCGCAACAGCAAGACAATGGGAAAGTCAAACTGCCGTTGTCTGGCGGTTAGTCTTCTTCAGTTTTCAGGACAATCGCATTTTCAGGTGCCCATTGCAGATAGACCTTATCACCGCGTTGGAAGTGATGTGTGTCTCTCATACCTGTATTCTGTTGCTGAGCGATAAGTGGCGTTGGGTAATCGGTCTGCACCGTATATTGAAGCGTCGTGCCGAGGTAACTTTCGTCCTGAATCGTGCCTTGTAAGAGATTCACGGCATCAGTGGTCGGAGTTGTTGTTAAGTCAATACGTTCTGGGCGAATCGCAACGGTGACAGGTGTGTTCAAGGGAATATCGCTGGTCGGTGCGCAGACAATTTTAGACGGTGGTTCTATTGTCAGGGCAACCGCGTTTTCGCTGATAAGTGTTCCTTCAAGGAAATTGGAGGTGCCGATAAAGTCCGCGACGAAACGACTCTGCGGTGAGTCGTAGATTTCAGCGGGTGTTCCGACCTGAAGGATTTTCCCGCCATTCATTACCGCTATGCGATCAGAGAGTGCCAACGCTTCACCTTGATCATGCGTGACATAAACGAACGTAATACCGACTTTACGTTGCAATGCCTTTAGTTCCGATTGCATCTGTTTTCGGAGTTTTAGATCGAGTGCTGAGAGCGGTTCATCTAACAGCAGGATGGTGGGTTCATTGATTAATGCACGCGCGAGTGCCACGCGCTGTCTCTCGCCACCGGAGAGTTCGCTCGGTTTCCTATCCGCGTACCCTGGTAACTGAATTAAATCTAATGAACGTTCAACGGCATCTGAAATTTCTGATTTCGATGCCCTTTTCATTTGTAGTCCGAATGCAATATTCTGTGCGACGGTTTTGTGCGGGAACAGGGCGTAATTTTGGAAGACGGTGTTGACTGGACGACGATAAGGCGGTGTTTCTGCCATCAATTCATCGTTGATGTAAACCTCTCCAGTGGTAGGGTACACAAATCCACCGATAATACGAAGCGTTGTCGTTTTGCCGCATCCACTCGGTCCGAGCAGTGAAAAAAACTCGCCGCCCTCTATCTGTAACGATACATCATCAACGGCGACCGTATCGCCGAACCGTTTTGTTACAGATGTAAGCGTAATCTGTCCTACAGACATGTATGAGTCGTCCTTTGGCAAACGACGATGTTTTCTTCGTGCATTGTTGTGGAGGTTTGACCTGCAATATTGGAAGGGCTGTTCTTCTTTGGCATCCGTTTGTTTGGAATGTTTCTGACAATAGTTGCCTTATGGGTAAAGCCGTGCTGACCAAATGCTGAAACAATAAAGGCATCAGTTGGCAGCATAACCTCTTTGACGCGACGATTGCCAACAACATAGCAAATTGTAGCATTTGATGAAAGCATTTGTGCCACTGAATTGATGCTACGCTCAAGATCAATATAAAACGCTGACACTTCACACGCTCGTTTTTTGTCAACCGAATGAATTTTCTCAATGGCAGACGATACTGGTGAGCCTGTCAGCGTTTCTTTTGAACGCTGCCCACCCATTGCGAGTTTGTCGATTTTGCGAGCATTCGGCAAGCCTATCCATTCCGCTGCAAGTCGAGAAAACTGTCCATAAGCTACCGTGGTATGCGAATCTCCATAAGGAGGCGATGTAATCACCATGTCATAACCGCCGAGTGGACGCGGTAGTGGGAATTCACCTTGAACAGTGTTTGCATCGGATACTGATGCCTCAACGCTTTTCCGTTTTTCGAGAAACGCTGCCAAACCTTGCCGATTTCTGTTGAGTTTTTTGCTAAAAATTCCGAAAACGTCTGGGTTGAAGTCCTTGAGTTTGTCAGTAGGCATGCGGTATAATTTAAACTCTCCGTTCCGCGTATAGGAGACTTCACGAACCGTTTCCGAAAAAGCGACCAGTATGAAGTTTTGGGCAGTTTTGTCTTCTACCTTGTTAATCCAATCACGTAGATAAGCGAGACATTTGATAACCTCTTCAGAGAACCAATACGTCAGATTGAGGATATTCGGAATCGGCGCGTCAGGTATCTTGTCCGTTCCAAACTCGACCTGAAAGAGATCGGCATTCAACCTGTTCAGCACTTTGTCTAAGGTAGATAGGCAAATCGGAGTTGATTTGGCAGTTGCTATGAGGCGCACGAGGGGGTTAATGTCACATCCAACGCTGTGCATGCCGAATAGAGATGCCTCAACCAGAGAGGTACCGGTCCCACAATACGGATCAAGCAGCCATCCGTTTTCTATACCATACTCCTTAAGAAGTTTCCGTGCGATTTGCGGGATCATCATTGCTGGGTAGGTGTGGAAGCAGTGGGAGTACTCTTTGGTATCAGCGACTCGGAAGTCCCACGTTTCATCTTTATATTTCAGATTGTCTGTGCTCATATCAGTTTTTCCCGATTACCAAAGCATAGATTCCAGAATCTTTCGTCAATTCTAAAAGCGGTGCCGTGATTTCTAACTGATCCACTTTCTTTTAGGTGCATTCTCACATCAACGACAATAATATCCTGTTTAATTAAATCCAGTAAATTATCTTCATTTGGTTGTGTTAGGTAGAATGCCTCATTAAACCAAAACTCTTCCTTTTCTTCTGAATTGATACGGGTATCTGCATAAACAATAACCAGGGCAGGCATCTTCTTCATGAAACTATTAATTAAGTTTTCACCTGCCCATTCAGCACCGAGGGACCCATCTACGTGATAGAGCCTGACTGCTTCCTGCTCAACTTTCACGTAAAGTCCCTGATTGTTCGGTTTGCTATTGACGGTGCAGTATAAGGACGAACGGTCGTTTGTATCTATATAACCGTATTTCTCAATCAAGGACTTCTGTTTCATCTTCCAAGTCCCACGGTTGAAAGTGAACATAGTTACCCGATTGCTAACTCCATTTCTCTGGGATTTCAGTTCGACATCCCCAAAATCAGGGGTCTTAAGATTGTTTTCCTCCAATCCAAGTAAAGTCTCCAGCGTGTAGCCTATGCCAGTATTACTTCTCCGCAATGAAACGACAAAGCCCATCTGTTTAATCTCAGACAGTTTGTCTTTTAACTGGGCTATGTCCATTCGGGGCCCTCAATCTGTCGATAAAACCCGCGCCAAAATCTGATTCACGAGTTGTGGGTTCGCCTTTCCGCGAGTGGCACGCATCACCTGACCTACAAGAAATCCAATCGCTTTTTTCGTGCCGTCTCGGTAATCTTGGGCGGGACCGGGGTTTTCCTCTACAACTTGTAAGACGATCGCTTCTATTTCCGAGGTATCCGTAATCTGCGCTAACCCTTTTTCCGAAACAATCTCTTTCGGCATTTTGCCTGACGCAAATGCGTCGTCAAGCACGGATTTAGCGATTTTACCGCTGATGGTCGCATCTTCGATTAACTGGATGAGTTCATTGAGGTGTGCTGGCGTAACCTTTGAGTCTTGAATCTCAATTTCCACCGTGTTAAGTAGACGTGTCAAGTCTCCCATCATCCAGTTTGCACAGGCGTTAGGTTCACCACTGAGTTGGGCAGCTTCGTCAAAGAACTCAGCGAGTTGTCGGGTACTGGTCAGGAATTCGGCGTTTTCGGACGAGATGTCGTAGTCTGAAATGAAACGCTCTCGGCGGGCAGCGGGGAGTTCGGGGAGTGTTGGCTGAATTTCCTCAACCCATTCGTCTCTTATTTCGACATGGACGAGATCCGGTTCAGGGAAGTAGCGGTAATCGTCCGCTTCTTCCTTACCACGCATCGCAACGGTTTTGCCCGTACTTGCGTCAAACAGGAGTGTCTCTTGGACAACTTCCTCACCTGCATCTAAAATTCGCGCCTGCCGTTTTACCTCGTACTCCATTGCTTCGATCAACTTTTGGAATGAGTTTTTATTCTTAATCTCTGTGCGTGTACCGAGTTCTTTACTGCCCTTGGGTCGCAGGGAGAGATTCGGCTCGCATCGCAGGCTTCCCTCTTCCATGTTGCAGTCGCTGACTTCAATATATTCTAAAATTTCCTTAACAGCACGGCAATAGGCAATAGCCTCTTCGGGAGAGTGGAGTTCCGGTTCACTGACGATTTCAAGGAGGGGCACCCCAGCACGGTTGAAATCCATAAAACTACGGGTTGGATCGCCAGTGACTTCGGCATGGATGGATTTCCCAGCATCCTCTTCCAAGTGAATTCTACGAAGGGCAACAGTGCGAGTTTCCTCTTCAAATTCAAATGTTACTTGTCCGTTTTGGCACAAAGGGATGTCGTATTGCGAAATTTGGTAGTTCTTCGGCAGGTCAGGATAGAAATAGTTCTTCCGATCAAATTTACTGGAAGCGGTGATTTCACACTCCATCGCCAAGCCTGCGCGAACCGCGAACTCTACCGCGCGTCTATTGATGACCGGTAATGTTCCCGGCATCCCCAAGCAGATCGGGCAGGTGCAATCGTTCGCCGCTGCCCCGAAAGTATAAGCACAATTACAGAAGAGTTTACTCTCTGTGCACAATTCCGCGTGGATTTCCAATCCAATAACTATCTCATATTTTTCCATATTTTTAATTTACCTTGCGGTTCGGTAAGCGTGGATTCAACTGCCCAAGCACCTTTCCGTATATCCGCCCTCCACTGCGTTACGGGCTACGGTATTTGCCGCAGATGCGCCAACCTACTAACTCCGCATCTTTAATGTTCCTTGCGGTTCGGTAAATGTGGATTCAACCTCTAAATACCCTTCTCCGACAGTTCGTTAACGACAGCAACATTCGCTTCCACTTCACTCTCAGAAGTCATACCGATGGTCATCGCGTGTACACATGGAAGCCCCATCACAAATTCAATTGCTTCCCGCTGGCTCTCCGCATCTTGTGCCAGTTTCCCCATACCTAAGACTTTCATACCGTAAATACCCTTGCCAGCAAATGCCATCTGTTCCATTGTTCGGATAACATCAGCAGGCGATGCGTCCATGCTAACCCCGGCGTGATTAATCCGTGCCAACACAACTTCGACCCATTCTGTCATCGCGGAGGTTTGGAACGCACCGTAGTCGTGACAAGATACGCCGTGCGCCCGAATCAATCCCTGTTCCTTACAACGTGCGAGTGCTTCCATAGCATCTGGATAGCGTTGTGGCCAGTCTACCTGCGTGAGACAGTGGAGCAGTACAATATCCACATAATCAGAGCCGATTTCTTTGAGAAATCGCTTTACGTCTGCTTCTACGGTCTCTCGCGTTCGAGATGTAGTTTTTGTGGTGATAGTGACACTCTCACGCGGTAATTCTTTCAGGGCTGCCTTGACGTGTGGGTGACTTCCGTACTGGTCGGCGGAATCCCAAAACTTTACACCTTTTTCATAAGAAAACAGCAATAGGTCCCGGAACGTTTCAAATCCTAAATCTGTCTGATTTGAACGACCATTCCAACCATTTGATCCGGTTCCAATTGAAAGCCGTGAAACGTTTAAACCTGTTTTTCCTAATGCTACAATTTCCATTGCGATTTCTCCTTTATTTCAAGGGACAATTTGGTTAACTGCAGTAAGTATAACATAATATATCCAATTTGACAACCGAATTTATAAAATTCGCAGGTTCACTTAGTTCTCCATATTTTTGCTGGTTTGTTCACTTTTTTGTTGCTTTTCGTCTTTAAGAAACGTTACAATATCATTATGATAATGGAGTCAAGAAAAATCTATGTTCATTTCAATTGAATCCGCAGGAACTGACATGAGGAGGACCCAAAAAAGGGCGAAATGAAATATTTGAAGTTTTTTCGCAGAAACCGAATACGATCCAGCAGAAAAATAGGTTTGAGTGCTGCGTTAGATACTATCATAATCCAAAAGTTTTTTTTAGGTTTGCTCGCGCTGGTTTACGGCTGCTTATCCATCGGAATATCGGTTTCAGCTGATGAGGTTCGTAGTGCTGCATGGCAAGAGGCTTTCGCATTGGTTGATAAAGGTAACCGCAGAAAAGCAGTCCTGAAACTGGAGGCTTTATTGCAAACCGACTTGTCTGAGTCAGAAAAGCTTGAAATTCATCATGCACTCGGCTATAACTATGAGAAGCTTCGGAACCGTCCGAAAGCGGTTGGTCACTACGCACGAGTTGCCACGCGGAGTTATCCGCTGGCGGATTATGCTGTTTATCGCTTAGCAAAACTTTACGAAGATATGAATAACAACACGCGGGCGATAAAGTGGTACGCGCAGCTTGTTGAAGATTATCCTACAAGTTTTTATCTCTTAAAGGCAAAGTGGGCTTTATCGCAGCTGCATCTGGAGCAGAAAAAGTATGCGGCGGCGAAACCACACTTGGTGGATCTCGTCGATCATCCACACTATGCGAGAGCGGTCAACTTCGGCTTGGCACGCTGTAATGAAGAATTTGGTGACATTTCCGCAGCGTTCGAGGCTTATCGCGAACTTATTACAGAGAAACACTCCGATGGTGTCGCAGAGGAGGCACTCGGTCGACTCAAACAACTTGTGAGGACCAATAAAACTCTAAAGCTTACTCCGACGGATCGGCTTAATTGTGGTTTAGTCTTTTTTTCTCATAAGCAGTGGCGGGCTGCCGTGGCAGAATTGGAATTAATTCCTAAAACTGTGGAGTTCAATCTACGAGCACATGCGCTCTATCTTATCGGACAGAGTTATCAGGGACGAAAGTGGTATAATACAGCGATTAAGAGGTTTGAGGCTGTGATTGCACTGGGTGATAAGAATAAGTATATTACGCGTGCTACTTATCAAATAGCTCAATGTTATCGTCGGAAAGGACATATTAGAACTGCTATTACTCGACTTGAGAATTTTGTGAAGACTTATGCTTGGAGTGAGTTAGTGGATGATGCATTGTACGATATTGCACAGCTCCGCGAAAAGCAGGGCAAATCGGAGTTAGCACTTGATGCGTATTCACGCTTGATTAAGGTCGCACCTAAGAGTCCTTACGCGGATGTTGCCGCATGGCGAACCGGTTGGAAGCGTTTTGACGAGCGTCGTTATGAAGAAAGTTACAATGCGTTCAAGGTGTTGAAAGAAAACTTCCCCGGAAATCGCTATGCGATGGGCGCGCACTTTTGGATGGCGAAGATCCGCGAACGTCAAAACAAGCCTGCCCTTGCACACAAGTTGTATAAAGAAGTCGCAGAGGCGGATTATTGGTACTACACAGCAAGGGCGAAGGTGATCTTGGATATTTCTATACCTGCGTTAGATCCAAAAGCCGTTCAGGATGCAAAATTGCCAGCACGTGCGGAATGCCCACCACAGGTGTCAGTGTTGATGGAACTTCGGCTCTATGACGACGCAATCACACAATTGAACGAACATATCAATACAACTCCGCTCTCCGAACGAAAGTGTTTTTATGATTTGATCACCTGTTATGAGGGACTCGCGATGTACGATAAAGCGAGAAAAGCAACGGAACAGTCCCTTAAAAACCCTGCTTTTGCAAATGCAACGCGTGTGGATTTAGAGACCCTTCAGCAGAAACTCTATCCACGCTACTATGCTGATACGGTTGAAAAATATGCGAAATTATATAACGTAGACACTTTCTTAGTTGCCGCAATGATTCTGGAAGAGAGTCGATACAATGCAGCGGCAGTTAGTTGGGCAGGCGCGATTGGACTGATGCAGATTATGCCAGCGACTGGAAGGGAGCTCGCACAGCAACTCAAAATTCGTCGCTTCCGAACCTCAATGCTTAAGCAGCCCGATGTTAATATTCGGATGGGGACGAAGTATATAGGAGACCTCAACTCGTGGTTTGATGACAACGCGATGCTCGTAATCGGTGCATATAACGGTGGTCCCGGACGAATGAGACGGTGGGTGAAATCCAAGAATATTAAGGACATTGATGAATTTGTTGAGAAAATTACGATCCGAGAGACCCGACTTCATATCAAGAAGGTCATTGACAGCCACGACCGCTATGTTGCACTTTATGGAAAAACGAAAGAACCGCCTGCCATGAATTCAGCAACGGAAATCGGAGAAAAGCGGTTAGAAGGTTTTTAAAAGTTGTCCCTAAATCGTAACTTCGTGTTTTGCTATAAGGGGATTACTTCTGGTGAGTTATCGTGTGTCATAAGGATACGGTGGTGCCAATTCGTATCGTCTTGTGTCGGACAGTCAGCACGGTAGTGTGCACCGCGACTTTCAGTCCGCATAAGGGCAGATTGTGTTATCATCAAAGCAACATCAAGCATATTAACCGTTTCGATCACCCGGATAGCTGTCATTTCTGGTGCTGCTCGCACCTCTTCTAAATGCACCGCTAAATCTTCCAATTCGGCGAGGGTTTGTCTTAAACCTTCGCCGTTTCGTTCAATACTCACATTTTCCCAGAGCGTTTCCTGGATCACATCCTTTACCGCTTCTATAGAATAGTTATCGGTTTTCAGTTTTCGGTTATCAGTTAAAGAATCTCTCGTGGCAGCTCCAGCCGCGTCTTGTAACTGACGACTGATAACTGATGGCTGATGACTATTTGCAAAAGTTGCTGCGTTTGTACCAGCGCGGGTCCCATAAACGAGGCATTCCAGCAGAGAGTTGCTCGCCAAACGGTTTGCCCCGTGCACGCCAGTGCATGCCACTTCACCACACGCGTAAAGCCCTTTAAGGTTCGTTTCTGTATCGGTATTCGTGCGGATGCCACCCATCATAAAGTGAGCACCGGGACGGACGGGAATTAAGTCAATGCTTATATCTAATCCGTAGCGTTTGGTAGTATCAGAGATGGTTGGAAATCGCTCGTGGATAAACTCGGCAGGTTTGTCGGTGATGTCAAGGTAGACGCATGGGAATGCAGTCAACTCCATCTCTTTCTGGTTGGCACGGCTAACGACATCACGTGGTGCGAGTTCGCCTTTTTCGTGATATTTCTCCATAAAGCGTTCACCACGAATGTTAATGAGTCGGCCACCTTCACCACGGACCGCTTCAGAGATTAAGAAGTTGGGGGCACCATCTAAGTAGAGCGTCGTTGGATGGAACTGAACGAATTCCATATCAACCATTTCGCATCCAGCGCGCCATGCTGCAGCGAATCCATCGCCTGTTGCCACTTTTGGGTTAGAGGTACAGGGATAGACACGTCCGAGACCACCAGTCGCGAGTATTGTGGCTTTCGCACGAATACAAACGACTTCTTCTTCTACAATTGCAGTAACACCGTAGCATGTAACAGGTTCTCCACGCTCCTTTGCAACGTCTGCATCCGTTAAAAGGTCAATAGCAAATGTGTTTTGCAGGACATGAATGCGTTCAGTGTTAAGGACACGCTGAATGAGAACATCCGTTGTTTCGCGTCCGGTTGCGTCCCCTTTGTGGACGATACGGCGACGACTGTGCGCGGCTTCTTGCGTGAAGCGCGGGAGCGTACCTTCCCAATCAAAGTTTGCACCCCAATCTAAAAGTTCGGCGACGCGTGGAATGCCTTCAGATACCATCATCTCAACAGCTTCAACATCACAGAGTCCAGCACCTGCATCGCAGGTGTCCTTTATGTGCAAGGCGATCGTGTCATCAAGATTCATGGCAACTGCGATACCGCCTTGGGCGTAGTGTGTGTTGCTCTCTGTCAGCGTAGTTTTGGTGATTAACGTCACATTCGCATGCTCACTCGCAGCAAGAGCAGCACGTAACCCTGCAGCACCGCTACCGATGATGAGAACATCCGTGTCCCAATTTGGATGCCCTTTTGGATTCATCGCAGATGTTGAATTTTCCATAAGTTTCTTTGATAGACAGGTAAACCTCGCAATCAGTCGTCAGTTAAACGTGTGGTCCTCGCAGACGTTTTCAATTCCACAAATGGGTTACTGAAAACTGATAATTATTCCGCAAAAGTGTTTCTTCAACTTTTCTGTTGCACTTTTTTCAGGTAGACGCTTATGGCGTTGGTGAGTGAGGTGCGAAACTCTCACCAACCGGTACGACCTTACCAGTACCCGTAGCAATGAGGGTACCATCACTGAGTGTCACCTCTGCTTTCGCCTCGACTAACCTTTTGGAAACCTTAATACGCTGTGCACATACATGGAGTTTCACACCGGTTGGTGATGGTTTGCGAAAACGGACTTCAAGTTGTGCTGTTACCGCGGGTTGATCAAAGGTGCCTATTCCGACATAAGTAATCGCTTCATCTAATAGCGTGCTGAGGATGCCGCCGTGTAGAATATTTGCCCAACCTTGTAAATGTTCATTGGGCGTACATTCAATGCGAACAGATGCCCCGCCATCTATAATTTCAGGTTTCACCTGAAAGCCGAACGGATTTTTCATGCCGCAAACAAAGCAGTTGTCATTGTTTTCAATCGCCATTTTCACTTCCTGATTCGGTGAGCATTGTGAGGCTCCGTGCTAATTTTTCCTGCTCCATCATTAGCCGCGCGAGTTGCGCTCTTTTTTGTTCGACAACTTTTTCGGGGGCGCGCTGAATGAAGTTTGGGTTATCTAAAGTCTTCTGTGCTGCTGCAACGTCTTTAACTGCCTGTTGATGCCGTTTGCTGAGTCTCGCGTATTCCGCCTCCAAATCAATGATGTCAGCAAGGGGAATATAGATGGCAAGCTCACCGATCACTGCTTCCGCTGAGGCAGTGGGTTTCGGCAGTGATTCGGCGATAGTAATGTCTGCTACTTTTGTGAAAGCGGGCAAGTACCGTGCGAGATATGTTTCCAGGCGTTGACGCACCTCAGCCTCTGGTGATTGGATGTGAACGTCTACAGATGCCCCGATTGGAACGTTCAACTCACCTCTAATACTACGAACACTATCAATGACTTCCATTAGCGTAGTCATCGTGGTTTCCGCTGTCGGATTTTCCGCTATCGGTTCTGGCCAAGAGGAAACTGTTACAGAGCCTTCTTCTCTTCCACCACCGTGAGGGAGTTGTTGCCAGATCTCTTCGGTTAAGAAGGGCATGAGCGGGTGAAGGAGTCGCATTGTCTGCTCTAAAACATCGGCGGCTACCCAGAGTGCCTCTGGTTCATCTTGCGCGATCCGCTGTTTGGCGAATTCCAGATACCAATCACAGAATTCATGCCAAAGGAAGGCATAGAGTGTTTGTGCTACTTCATAGAACCGGAAATTTTCAAGGGCATCGGTTGCTGTCTTGATGGTATGGCTAAGACGACTCCGTATCCACGTGATTTCTAATGTTTCCTCTGTAGTTTTCAGAGCTTCCGTTTCTGTAGGAACCGGGTGTTTCTCTAAATTCATCAAAATGAACCGAGCGGCATTCCAAATTTTGTTAGCAAATCGCCTGCCTGCTTCAATCTGAGGTTCTTGAAGCGGGACATAGGGAATTGGGGTGCTTGTGCTTGCGAGTGCGAATCGGAATGCATCTGTTCCGTAGGTGTCAATCGTTTCCAACGGATCGATGCTATTTCCCTTCGATTTGCTCATTTTCTGCCCCTTTTCATCGGCGACAAGCCCGTGTAGATAGACAGTACGGAACGGAACTTCGTCCATACACCCTAATCCTAACATAATCATTCTCGCCACCCAGAAAAATAGAATGTCCCAGCCGCTTACAAGAACGGAGGTCGGATAAAAGGTTTTCAGTTCTTCCGTTTTTTCTGGCCATCCCATTGTAGAGAAGGGCCACAACCCAGAGCTGAACCATGTGTCTAAAACGTCTTCTTCCTGATGAAAATTGGTGGCACCACACTCACATTGCTGAGGAGCTTCCATTGCTGCGACGACTGCCTCACATGCGTTACAATACCATATTGGGAGTCGATGTCCCCACCACCGTTGGCGTGAGATGGGCCACGGCTCGATGTTTTCCATCCAGTGGTAGAAGCGCGCTGTTTCCCGTTCTGGGATAAACTTTACTTCACCTTTTTGGGTTGCTTCAATGGCGCGCTGCGCGAGCGGACGGACATTCATGAACCATTGCAGCGATATAGTGGGTTCGACAATCGTGCCGCACCGATCATGATGTCCAACGGCGTGCCGATGCGGTACAATTTTGACGAGATAATCCGAATCTTGCAAATCTGCAACGACCCGTTTGCGACAATCCCATCGTGCTAAACCGACGTATTTCTCAGGTGCATTTTCGTTTATGTATCCATCTCGTGTGAAAATCGTGAGCTGTTCGAGGTTGTGTCGTCCGCCGATTTCGTAGTCGTTGGTATCGTGCGCGGGTGTAACTTTGAGGGCACCGGTGCCGAATTCTCTATCTACATAAGCGTCTGCGATTATCGGAATTTCTCTGTCACAGAGCGGTAGGAGTGCCGTCTTTCCTATCAGATGTTGGTAGCGTTCATCGTCAGGATGCACAGCAACAGCGGTGTCCCCCAACATCGTTTCTGGACGTGTTGTGGCAATTTCAAGTACGACATCACTGTCCCTGATTGGGTAATGGATGTGATAAAAGTATCCATCTATCTCAATAGGTTCGACCTCAAGGTTACTTAAGACAGTGTTACAATTCGGACACCAGTTTGCCATATAAGTATCGCGATAGATAAGTCCTTGATTGTAAAGCTGAACAAAGGCAGTATTTACTGCTGTAACGAACCCTTCATCATAAGTGAACCGCTCCCGCGCCCAATCGCAGGAGCATCCGATCCGTTGGAGTTGAGAGATAATATAATCGCTAGTTTCCGCTTTCCACTGCCACATCCGTTCGACAAACTTTTCTCTGCCGAGCGCGATCCTACTGGTGCCTTCATCAACGAGATTTCGCTCCATGATGAGCTCAGTCATGATACCTGCGTGATCGGTACCGGGCATCCAGAGCGTGTTATACCCTTGCATGCGCCGCCATCGGATGAGGCAATCCTGGAGTGTATTATCAAGCGCGTGCCCAATGTGTAGGCTGCCCGTAATATTCGGTGGCGGGATCACGATCGCGTAAGGCGGTTTTTCAGAAGTCGCCTCCGCGTGGAAGTAGCCGTTTTTCTGCCAAAATTGGTACCATTTCCCCTCAATTTCCTGAGGGGTATAGGTTTTCGGAAGATTTGTCATTTTTTTAGTTGTCAGTTATCGGTTAAGAGATTTTCGTTTAAGAACGGTTCCTCTTAGAACTGATAATTGATAACCATTCCTCATATTTGCAGTTTTTAGTTTGCCTCGCAATGAGAGTTGTCCGTTAAAAGTGGTTTGTAACAATTGATCGCTGCCCTGAAATATGTAGGGGTTGGGTTTCCCAACCCGTGCGGGCGAGGTGACCTCGCCCCTACAGAGATAACCATTAGGCAAAGAGGGGTTCTACCCACCCGTATTTTCCCTTTTCCATTTCATAGAGTAGATTTACCTGTCGAGTTTCAGCGTTTAAAAAAAGAAGAAAGTCCGAATTTGAGGCTTGAAGTTCCATTGTCGCTTCTGCTACAGTCAGGGGTTTCGACGCAAATTTGTCTTGTGTTGACACAACAACCGGGGCATCATCAGTATCAACTTCTGGCAATGTTTCTTCCATGTTTGGATTGAGTCGCTCCACCACTTCTCGGTGCGGTGCGTTATGTCGTCTGTCTTTCACTCTATCCCTGTATCGTCGGATCTGGCTGACGATCTTATCTGTAACGCTGTCCAATGCAGATAAAATCTCATGTGTCTCGCTTTTTGCATAGAACGATACGCGTGGCGCTGTCACTATCATCTCAGCATCAAAACGATGCTTCTCGGATTTAAGCACCACATTTAGTTCCTGCATCCCGTCGAAACGTGATTCGATTTTATCGGCACGCTTGAGGATGTATGCGTGAATGTCATCGGTAATCTTTAAGTTATGTCCGGAGTACGTTACTTTCATTTCAAGCCTCCTATTTTTTCTTTTATGAATAATTTGAAAAAATGAATCCCTGCTTGTAGGGAATCTGAAATCAGCCAGCACGGGGGCTATCGGGTGAAGCAGACCTTTCACGTGATGTAGGAATGCCTAATTCGTCCCGATATTTTTGGACAGTTCGCCTCGCGAGCAAAATACCCTTCGCCTTCAAGGCGTTACTAATTGCCTGGTCGCTCAGTGGTTTCTTCGGTGCCTCAGCACCAACCATCTCTTGAATGAGGTTTTTCACCTGTTTGGCGGAGACACCTTCTCCTTGTGTAGTTGCCAATTCATTGCTGAAGAAAAATCGGAGTGGGTACATGCCGTGTGGAGTTTGCACGTATTTGTTGCTTGTTACCCGGCTAACTGTTGACTCGTGAATGCCTACTTTTTGAGCGATGGTTCTCAGCGTTAGGGGTTTAATACTTTTAGCACCCTGTGTTAGGAATTCCGCTTGCACCTCAAAAATCGCTTCGGTGACTCGGGTGATTGTGCTGCCTCGCTGAGCGAGACTGTTGAGCAAATTTGAGGCATCACGATACCGCTTTTCTATCCATCCTTTTGTCTCCGCGTCTAAGGTATCTTGACGGTTCCGCATCAAATTCAGATAATAAGGATTCATCTGTAAGCGTGGTATGTAACTGTCAACAGAGATGGCTTGATATTTCCCGTTAAGGTATTGTATCTCCACGTCCGGTGTGGCGAACTCTGTAACGGAGGATTTTCTGAACGAGCGAGTTGTTGGATCAGTGAAGTAGCGACCCGGATAAGGCGATAGTTTGCCTATCCACTTTGCGACTGTATCAATCACTGTGAGGTCAACTTTTAGCGTTTCCGCTATGCAATCCCATTGCTGATTCAAAAAGGCATCGTAATGATTTTCAATGACTTCTCGGGCAAGGCACTGCAAAGGCACATTTTTATGTAAAAAATCACGCGGTGCGTTACATTCTACTATAGGGGTTGTATTGTTCTCTGCTTCGACCACATCAGAAATCTGCAAGTCGTACGCTATATCCACTCCTTCTTCTGGCTTCCGGTTGCGGATCTGGATGATCAGTGCTTCCCTAACATCTCGATGTGCTATACCGAGGGGTTCAAAGGTATCTTGTATCTTACGAAGGACAGTTTCAACGAGTTGCGTATCACACCCAACTGCTTCGGCGATGTCCTCCAATGTCAGTTGATAGAAGTTAAGGGCTGCTTTGTAGGGAATTGGTGTCTGTTCGTATAGAATCGTATACGTTTTTTTATTCTCTGGATCGTTAATTTTCCACGCGCGATTCGGGCATACACCTCCGTTTTCTATGGAGATGTACCCGGTATTTTTCACGGTAATTGTGGCATCTGTTGAGAATTGGATGTCCCTGTTGCCTGTGGTCGTTTGTAAATTTTTCTGAATAACCCTATGCAGTTCCGGCGAAAGGTTTTCTTGATCCAGTTCTGTCAGGAATTCGCACGGGATTTGAAACAATTTGAGTTCCAATTTCCCGTCATCGTTTAGATTTCCGAGAATCTGTTCCCCAATGGCGCGTTCCGTTTCTGATCCTATAATGTGGAGAGGGGCAAGTTCTAATTGTTCGGCGAGATGATCGTATAGCGAGCATTCGTATGGTAACTCTGATAGTGATTCCTCGTCAGCGTCTGAGTATCTGGAGTTCGTCCCTTCACTAAGGGACACACGGTCTTCAAAAGCAGCTTCCCAGTCGATATCAATGGTACTATCTTCGCGATCAATATCTTCTTCCGGTTCACTCCATTCGAGTGCCGGATCGAATTCCTCAGCGGTCGGTGCTGTTTCATCGTCTTCTTCGAGTTCGAGGAATGGATTCTGTTCGAGTTCTTGGGCGACGAAATGTTTCAGTTCCTGCAGCGGCATGTTCAGCACTTTAAGTGCCTGTTGTAACCTCGGTGTAATAGACTTCTTCTGCGTCAGTTGAGGGGTTTGGGTAAGTTGCGCTTTGTACATTTCATCAAATCTCCCGATTATCAGTTATCGGTTTTCAGAAAGGGAATCCTCTCTGAGTAATAACTAACTAATAATCTGTCGATGTTCCAGGAGCGTTGCTACCCAGCCGATAGGAGAAATTGTGTCCAAAATAGAGATCTCTTGCAGTCTCACTGTTTATGAGTTCCATAGGCGTTCCGGTAAGGGTAATTTTTCCGTCAACAATGATGTATGCCCTATCAACAATGTCAAGAGTTTCAGCGGCATTATGGTCCGTAATAAGTACCCCCAAGTTGCGGTCACGCAAATGTGCAATGAGCTGCTTAATGTCAGCGACAGCAATCGGATCTATTCCAGAAAGCGGTTCATCAAGTAAAATGAAATCGGGTTGTGCAGCGAGGGCTCGTGCTATCTCTGCCCGACGACACTCACCCCCTGAAAGCGTATATGCTTTGCGTGATAAAAGATTTGAAATACCGAGTTCGTCTGTCAATTCACGGATACGAGGCTCCCGTTCTGATTTCGGTACGCCTTGTACTTCGAGAATCGCCTCAATGTTTTGTTGAACCGTCAGTTTACGGAAAATTGATGTCTCTTGTGCAAGGTAGCCGATGCCGAGTCTCGCGCGTTTATACATAGGGTAGAAGGTGATGTCCTTATTGTCATAAGTGATCCTACCAGCATTCGGACGGATCAACCCTACAACCATGTAAAATGTGGTCGATTTTCCGGCACCGTTGGGACCGAGTAAACCGACGACTTCGCCCTGCTGGACTGACAGGCTTACCTCGTTAACAACGATGGGACCACGTCGTGTATAACGTTTTACGAGTCTGTGTGCTTGTAATTCTATTGTCATGATTTTTTTAAGAGTTATCGGTTTTCAGTTTTCAGTTAAGAGATTTGCGTTTAACACGGGAAATCCACAAAAACACCTTCTTGTCACTGACAACCATTCCTTATATCTTAATTATCTTCAGATTCTTCCGTTTCGGTGTTTGAATCTGCGTCATCAGGATTTTCAGCATCCGTATCAGTTTCTTCTTCCGAATTCATATCCTCAGAGTTGCCAGCATCTGCATCGGATTCTTCTTCTTCTGCATCACCTTCAGCAGTGTTGGTCTCAGTGTCGATGTCTTCTTGAGTCTGATCTCCAGTTTCTTCAGGAGCAGTTGTAGAAGTTTCTTCTTCGCTGGTCTCTGCGCCACTCTCAGTGTTTTCGGTTTCTTCTGTAGTTACCGGTGCTGCTTGTGTAACAGTAACCTTAAATTTGACATCGCCCTCAGCAGTCTGTTTTCCTGTTATCCGATTGAAAGTAAAGAATTTAGTTTCGAGCCGGTCCTTATTTTGTAAGACGACGACGTTATCTTTAAGGATAATAGTACTTGTGAGGTTGTCCATGGTAGCGTGGTCACAGGTAGCAAAGATATCTTGATCGCGGATTTCTACATTGCCCTCAGCGACGATTTCTTTTGTATCTCCGGTTTCTAAGTCACGCTTGAGGGTGATTCTGTCGGCGTTGAGAAACCCGATCTCAATTCCCTGCTCGTTACGCCGAACCGTCTTGGCTTCGCCAATAAGAATCGTTATGCCTTCCTGCTCGTAACTTTCCATCCTTTTCGAGGTGCCGGTGATTATTTCTTTCGCCATTTCTACTGGAGCACCGGTAACTTCAGCAGCACCGGTTTCTTGTTCAGTGTTCTCTGTGGTTGGCGTTCCCACACTGCTGGCTGAAGAAGATTCTTCCGTTGCCGTGTCCTCCGCGGCGAGAGTCAGGGAGACAAGACAGACAAAAAGGGTTAGGAAACCGATATATGTGCAAAGATTACAAAATTTGCGAAATTGAGATATGTGTTCGTACCTACTCTGGTTCAGTTGGGGTTTTATGGTGTTCATGCGTTTTCTCATCTTTTGAGTGAAGTTTGAATTGATTGTTTTTCATTTCTACGGTTTCCAGGGTCGGATTTGCGTACATTTCTACACCGACCCAAGTGGAATCTCCGCGTACGAGTGTCGCTTCGTCAGGAGCGTATAGTCTGCCCATCCGGTTTTGCCAATGGAGTGTATCGGTATACAAGGTGCCATCTTTACCGATACCGACGACGTTACCTGAGAGGTGCAGATTGTCCTTTTTGCCACCCGTGAGAAATTGTTTGCCTTTCTGGCTACTCACAGTGATAGAAACGGCACCATTTTCAAAAATTTCGACAGTCGGGTTTTCCACTTCAATGTAACTTCCATGGAACGTTGAAGCGTCTCCGACAAGTGTCCATTTAATAATGCCTGCCTCGGTGTGTTGCGTAGAAAACCCTTCCAATTTCTGTGTTGGAACCGCTTCTACAGATTCGTCAGTTACACTGACCGGGATGTCTGTGTTTTTACAACAAATTACGCAAAGTAGCAGACAAACGGACAACCACGCGCCGATCTTGCTAAGGTTGTGTTTTCCACCGTCGATGCATCCAAATCCACTGCGCTGGGTATTGTCGAATGTAAGATTCAATGATTTTTGTGAATCTCTGTGTATTGATAACAAGATCTTTCTCTTTCGTATCTGTCCGTTTCAACGCCAAGGGTGGTTCAATAATTGCGCGGTGTGAGCCATTGGGTTGACGAATAATAAACGTTGGCAGTATCGCCGCCCCTGTTTTGAGGGCAATAGCAACTGGGCTATACGGCGTATAGGCGTGTCGACCGAAAAAATCGACAAAAACGCCGTTCACGGCTGTATCTACATCGGCAACGATTCCAAGCAATTCGTTACGCTTGAGACACCGAAGGGCATGGCGTACCCCTGTATCTCGATCAATAGTAGCATATCCCGCTTTCTCTCGGTAACTGGAGACCAAGGCGTTCAAACGAGGCGAACGCAATTCACGAACAATAGGCGTGAGAGGAGCAACTGTGGCGGAAATACTCGCAGCGAGAAGTTCCCAATTCCCAAAATGCCCAGTTAGAATGATTGCCCCTTTCCCTTTTGCAAGCGCTTGCTCCACATGTTCAGTCCCTTCAAAAGTAACATATCGTTGAATCTGCTGCTTGTCTAAGCGTGGGAACTGCATGAACTCTATGACAGTTTTCCCTAAGTTTTTGAAGCACTGTTTTGCTATTGCTTTGACCCTGCGTTCGTCCACGAGCATCAAGCTGCACCTTAAATGTTCACATGTCAATTTTCTTTGCTGGGATGCCAGCCGAAATATGAAAGCACCTAACCATCCACCCATAGTCAGTGTTACTGGGCGCGGCAGTCGAGACACACAGAATCCGATCAATTTGGCAGCAAACTCATAACACCAGTCTTTCATCAGTTAAATAGTATACTAAATTTCTGGCAAAATTACAAAGAAAAATGCAAAGCAACCCAAATCCTTCCGCATACACGGCAGAATTTGATATTTTGTTGCATTACAAGTAGATTTCCTTTGTTTTTTAGAATATATTCTACGGGAACCGAATGCGTCTGCCCGTAGCGGAAATATCGCTTGCTTTTCATCGTAACCCGTGTTAAGTTATGCGACAGAAATGGAACGGAAATCTCTATGAGCAACCCAAAAGATATCAATAAGCAGGTTTATCAACTTGCCCTTCCCAACATCATTAGTAACTTCTCCATTCCACTTTTAGGTGCTGTGGATACCGCCTTGATGGGGCGGCTGGAATCCGAAGACTACCTCGGTGCAGTCGGTATTGGTGGTATTATCTTCAGTTTTATCTATTGGGGGTTTGGATTTCTCAGAATGGCAACGACAGGACTGACAGCGCAAGCCTTCGGAGAAAAGGACCTCCGAGAATGCGGACGCTTGCTGCTAAGAGCGATATGCCTCGGCATCACGTCAAGTCTATTACTCCTTATTTTCCAGTGGCAGCTGATTGATCTCAGTTTCCTCCTCATTGATACGAGTCCTGACGTGGAACATCTCGCACGCATCTATTTCCATATCCGTATCTATGCGGCCCCAGCGACGTTATGCCTACACGCCTTTCACGGTGTCTTTTTGGGGTTACAGAATGCCCGCTATCCGATGCTATTGACGATTGTGGTGAACGTCGTTAACATCGTCCTGAACCTGGTGTTTGTGTGGTTACTCGATATGAAGGTGGCGGGGATCGCTTTGGCGACTGTTATTGCACAATATGTTGGATTATTTGTAGCAATTCTACTCTTTTCAAGATACTATCGCGGTATTTTGCCAGCATGGGATTTCTGGGAAATCTTGGCATTTTCTAAACTCAAGCGATTCCTTAACATTAGTGCGGACATTTTCATCAGGACCTGCTGTCTTGTGTTTAGCCACGCCGTTTTCACAGCGAAATCTGCGGCTTTGAGTGATACTCTCCTCGCGATTAACACGATCTTACTCCAGTTTATCAACCTCTTATCTTATGCGATTGACGGACTCGCTTTTGCTGCCGAGAGTCTTATCGGTAAGTACAAAGGGGCACAGGATATAGAGAATCTGAAACGGACGACGCGTCAAATCTTCCTCTGGGCATTTCTGTTTGGCGGAGTACTCATGTTAATTTTCGTGCTGTTTGGGGAGCATTTGCTGCATCTTTTTACCAATCAGATGTCGCTCATTGAACAAGCAAAACCGTATCTAATTTGGATAATCATAGCACCTGTTATCAATGTTGCCGCCTACATTTGGGATGGTATCTTTCTTGGAGCGACTGCTTCTAAGGCATTACGAAATTCTGTGATTGTCTCAACGATGCTCTTTTTAAGTGCTGTTTATCTACTGATACCCTTTGGCAATCACGGATTATGGGGTGCCTACACACTCCTTCTGATTGCCCGCGGTGTCTCGTTGACGGTGTTGGCACCGAAATATTTATTTTAACAAGAGTTCGATAATAAAAACCCAAGTACAAGTTTCTCAATGAACCTTGAAAGCCATTTTTTCTGTGCGACTTTCGGTAAGTTCCCGTTCAATCCAGTCTACGTGCTTAAGTTGAACTCATATTATCCTAAAAACTTGAGAAAAAAATGAATTCGTGATATGCTGTAATTTAAGTCCCATTTTGACAAATAGAATTACTGTCATCTTGGGTTTATTTTCTGTACTTGTTGTTACCACACTAAGCCGTTTAAATAGATAGAAAGTTAGAAGGTTTACCCAAGTATACTGAAGGCTAATAACGCATCTCGCCAAGAGCCACCCCATCCGACCACAAAAGGTGCTACGCAGCAATTAGGTACCACAGTTGACTAAATAAATTATGGATTTTTTAAAAGATGCCATTCAGCGTTGTCATCAACGACACAGAAATCCGCTTCGGCAGCGGAAGACAATTGTAACACCTGCCTTGTACAAGAGTCTTCCTTATCATTTCAGGGTCTATTGCGCGTGGAGATATCCCGTAAGACTCTATGAACTTGAACAGGCAGACATCTCCTTCATGCCGATAGGATTTGCCCCTCAACACGACCACGGTCCGCGGAATTTTGGAGGTAAACGGTTTTTAAAACGCCAAGGCATAGAAGATTGGGAAGCCGGACAATGGCACAGATCGTGGGGAATTCAGGTATATACCGGTGCTCCTTCCGAACGCGATGGTGCGCAGTGGCACGATATTGATTTTAAATATGAAGCAATCTGTGCCGCACCCGACGCTGTATTAGCCTGCGTGGAGGCACTCGTCAATGCTGTTGCGAACCCACTATTAACATTGTCAAAGTCCGGTGGGTTGCGTTTTTCTTGCAGAGTGCAAAATTATCTCCATCCGAATACTGATGAAGCGAAGCAGTATATCTATAAACATGCACCGACAGCAGAAAATCCATTCTATCGTGATGTGTATCTTGAAATTTTTGGTGACGAAAGTTACAGTCGCTGGGACGCACGCTACGAGATCCTGCATGGAAATCTTGTAGATCCACCTATTATTTCCAAGGAAGTACTCTTTGCCCCCATTGATATACTTCGTGCTGCACTTCACGAACCTGCACCACCTCAACAAGAAAAACTGAACCTTGTTTTGCAAACCACCAGTGCCCCGCCATCTTTTGGTTCATATAACCTAAATCTCGCGAAGGAAGCACTTCTGAAGCGCGGGTTTTCTTACGTCCAACAAAAAGACAGTATTTACCACTGGACACTACCCGATGGCAAAATAAACGATGAACACCTATCGTTATGGGAGCAAGAGGGGACTGTGTGGATCCGCGCATCTATGTCTGATGCTGGACTACCAATAGAAGCAACACGCATAACAGATGTCTGGGACGATACTGGTATTCTTCCATCAATATCGGATGCTGGATTACCTGTGCCGGATAAGGTGCTCCCTGTACGGGAAGGAAAACTGAGTCCGTTGGCACTAAAGCGTCCATCTCCGGTGCTGCACAAGCAGGAACGCGAAGACAAGGTTTACGCGACACTTGAAGAGAGTGCTGTTCAGATGAGACATGTTTTCAATCGGGATGCACGTATTCTTGGACTTATTGCCGAAGCAGGATCAGGAAAAAGTTACACAGCAGAATCCTATGTCCTCAACGGTGGGGCAATCAGTCTAACCGCGAAATCTCTTTTAGCTAACAAGGTGGAACAACGCTTTCAAAAACGGGACTTGCCATCGGTTGCCCGCAGGAAAACTCGAAGATACTTATGGGAGCAGGTGAAGGAGGTACCCATTGAGGTGCGGATGGCGAACCCTTTTCAACGCGGCAGTGTTTGTGAGGATCCTGAGCGATGTGCCGCGCTTGAGAATAGGGGTGGGAATCCAAGTGAAAGTATCTGTCCGCAGTGCCCAGTCTATGCGGAGTGTCAGGAGCGCGGCTATTTATCGCAATTCACCACATTAAAAGATGCCAAGGTACAGATATCCAGCCCGGCTAGGCTATTTTTGGATCCACAACATTCAGAAATGGTAGAAGAAATACTTGAGCAAGTGGACGACACAGAGCGACTTTGTATCATTGATGAAGCGGAAGCGTATACGATGTTTTTACCGTGCGATATATCAAAGAGCACCTTGGAAGCGTGGCGTGTGAACTGGCAAGGAAATGCCTTGGGTAACTTTGCAAATGCCTTGCTAAACGCGTTGGAAATCAAAACCGGATTTAATGATAATGCTGTCGGGCGGGTCCGCGCAGCGATGCACGCATTTGAAGGACAAGAAGAAACACTCGTCGAACAGATGTGTCAAGTCAATATACCCGGTAAAGTGGTGACGCGCGACTTTGTTGATGATGAATCCGGAAAAGCATTGGCACGTTTTACTATTGAGTTTAAAGACGGAGCCTCTGCTTACGTTCCTTTGGACGCTGCCGCTGCTGATAAACTTATGGCAAAAGGGCTACCTGTTTTTGAACTTGATACCTCTGAACTAAACGAAGACATAAAAATCCCAATGTCGATGACACAAGCGATCGAATTGGGGATCTTGGACGTGTCAAGCGTGGAGAGTATTCGGGCACTGCCGACAGTGTATAAGAATGCGAACTGGACGTTTTGGCATCAGCTCAAACGTTTTTTTGCATATTACACATGGGATGCCGATGCTCCAATGTCGTGGACTGGATATAACATGAAATTCTGGGTGCCACCAGTATTGCATCCGAGTGTCAAACGTCTTCTGTTCATGTCCTCAACGCTTTCTGAGCGCGATCTCCGTAGGGCGTTTCCAGATGAGGAAATTGAGGTCTCCCATATCAAACCGACAGCCTGGCTCCCGGGAAATCGGGTCTTTCAGATTCGCACAGGTATCTATCCACGAGAAGCGGTCTTAAACTACGACACCGATTGGGATGTTCTCGGTATGTCTGAAACGGGGCGGCGCTTTTTTCTCGGTATCCAATCGGAAATTGAGAAGGATCCGAGCGTTAAGCATGCAATCATCACCTCCGCACCGGTAACGCGACATTTGCAGAACATCGCAGCAAAGGAGAATGTCTGTTTTGTGACAGGTTTCAAAAAGATAGAAGAGTCAGACGACTCTCCTTTTGAAACAGCAGAAGTCATTTGGATAGTCGGCGCACCGTATTGGACCCCGGGTATTATTTGGAAACGGGCGCAGATTTTGTTTGGAAATGACGAAAAACCCCTCTGTTATGATCGGGTAGTGGAATCTGGTATCTATAAAGACGAACGTGTCCAGAGCATTTATGAACGGAATACCACCGGTTTACTTACACAGATTGTAGGCCGAGCGGGGTTGAACCGCTTCCCAAACAAGACAGTGGTATTACTCACGAGTTCGCCCTTGCCCAACATCACTGATAGACCTGAAACATTGCTTTTCGACTGGGAAGATTTTGAGATCGCTGGTGGGTTAGATAAACTCGCTGAGACAATAGCGGCTCGCGAGCATTTTGAAATTGAACGGGACAACCTCACTGCGGAATCCAGCAGGGAGGAGATAGAACATGTTTTGGGAATCTCCAAAAGCCAAGCAAATCGTGTGTTAATGAAACTTAGGGGCGGGAAACTCCAACGTATTCCCTTCCGCGAGCAGATTTTCTCGCTTCTCTCCAGTGGAGAGAAAAAGACAGCAAAACTCATTGAAGCTATTGAAGGACATCCAGGTTCCATAAAAAATGAACTCAAGCGTCTCGTTGATGCTGGTGAGATTGTGAAAGTCCGGCGGAGTATGTATGCTCTCCCACCTCAGCCATAAGTGTGGTTTTCAACCTCGCTTTTGCAAAATTACTCCTACCGAACCTTGACTATTAGACCTCGGCAGGACTCTTTAGCGAACTGTTGCTGGCGAATACCCAATAACAGAATGTCTCTGGAAAGCTATCCGAAAAAACTTGAAAACGCTTTGCAATTTGTGCTAAACTAAAAAAATATTACACGCTATTTTTAAGGAGAACAACACACAATGCCAAAGTTTGGTGTAAATTTATTACTCTGGGCAGATAAGTTTGACAGAGAGACTGCAGACCTGATTCCTAAAGTTGCTGAAATGGGTTTTGATGGTGTCGAAATCCCTATCTTCGATCCAGATACAGTGGACATCCCTTATACCCAAGCATTACTGAAGGATACAGGTTTAGAACCCATCGGATGTAATATCATGGCAGGGGACAGAAATCCAATTGACGAGGATCCTGCTATTCGCGAGAACGGAAAAACCTATCTCAAACGTTGTTGTGAAATTGTTGCTGAATTGGGTGCCGATACACTCGTCGGACCGATGTATAGTGCTGTTGGTAAACTCGTTGGACGCGCCAGAAACGAACAGGAATGGGAATGGTGCGTCGAAGGTATACAAGAGGTCGCAGAATTCGGCGGCAAGCACGGTGTCACGCTCGCGAGTGAACCGCTCAACCGGTTTGAAACCTATTTTGTTAACATCGCTGCAGATGCTGTTAAACTTTGTGAAGCGGTGGATAATCCATACTTCAAGGTGCATCTGGATACGTTCCACATGAACATTGAAGAAAAAAATCAAGCGGATGCTATTATTGCGACTGGCGATTTCTTGCATCACGTTCACTGCTGTGAAAACGATCGTGGGACACCGGGGACAGGACTTGTAGATTGGGACGGTGTGTTCGGGGCACTTGCGAAAGTGAACTACGACAGATGGCTCGTGATTGAATCATTTACACCGGCTGTAAAGGAAATCGCGGCTGCGACGTGCATCTGGCGCGACATCGCACCGAGTGCTGAGAGTCTTGCGATAGATGGGCTCGCGTTTCTCAAACAGAAGGCAGCTGAGTATTTGTAGTATACAGAGCGACCAAAATCGTACAAGTTTTTATAGTAAATTATGCCGGAGGTAGGAGGATTCGAGATGCATTGCATCAAACGGATCGGTTTTTTCTGCGTGATATTCTTTGCCATTTCTCTGTGGAGCGGAGTCGTGGCACAGCACGCGATGTCAAACGAAACAGAGGTAGATTCTGCTGAAGAATCCCAATTTCTCAGCAATATTCGACAACTCACTTATGATGGAAAACGTGCTGGTGAAGGTTATTTCTCCGAAGATGGTAACGCCCTTATCTTCCAAAGTGAACGTGAATCGGACAACCCATTTTATCAGATCTATCTTTTAGACCTGCTGACGGGTGATACACATCGCGTCTCTCCGGGTGTTGGTAAGACAACTTGTGCATTCTTTCGTCCAGGGACCGATGAAGTGCTTTACGCGTCAACACATCACGATGCTTTCGCGAAGGCGAAACAGGAAGAGGAACTGAAATTCCGGGCATCGGGGGAGGAAAGACGCTATAGTTGGGATTACGATGAAGCGATGGACATCTTCTCAGCAAATCGAGATGGCAGCAATCTCACACAACTGACAGATGCCCCAGGTTATGATGCTGAAGCCTCATATTCACCTGATGGTAAACTGATCGTCTTCTGTTCGCTTCGAGATGCATACCCTAAAAATCAACTCTCTCCGAAAGAACTAAAGCAGCTGGAGGTAGATCCTGCCTATTTCGGTGAAATTTATATCATGAATGCCGACGGTTCTAATCAGATACGCTTGACGGATTCACCCGGATACGATGGTGGTCCCTTCTTTACCCCTGATGGACAGCACATCGTCTGGCGGCACTTCACAGCTGATGGCAGTCAAGCGGACATCTATACGATGCGGATAGACGGTTCAAATGTGAGGCGACTGACCGATTTCAAGAGTATGTCCTGGGCACCTTACTTCCATCCGAGTGGTGCTTACGTTATCTTTGCTTCCAACAAACTCGGATTCTCTAACTTTGAGTTGTATCTCGTTGATGGGAGGGGCAGACACGAACCGGTTCGGGTTACCACAACCGACGGATTTGATGGGCTTCCTGTCTTCTCACCTGACGGTAACCAGCTATGCTGGACCTCGCATCGAAACAGCCAAGAGGTTTCGCAACTCTATATCGCAAACTGGGATCACCAAGCCGCTTTAGAGGCAGTGTTGGATGCACCGAAAAGCCAGAATTCACCCGCGCATCCTGTGCGAACGGTTGCTGACTCCGAATCTTCCAATAAAACCAAAATGAGCATCCGACAACACATCGAATTTCTGGCTGACGACGCGCTGGAAGGCAGGATGACCGGTTCCAAAGGGGCAGAGCAGGCAGCAGCGCATATTGCCACTCAATTCGCACAACTTAATCTCAAGCCGATCGGCGATAAATCGGATTACTTTCAAGAATTTGAATTCACAGCGGGAAGACGGCTTATAGATGGAGAAAATCACTTTCAGATCACAGGTCAAGTACACGGCTCCGAGCAAGTGATGGAATTCAGTGTGGAACGAGACTTTCAGCCGCTTTCCTTCTCTCGTAACGGTGTTGTTGAAGGTGAAGTCGTATTTGTCGGATACGGATTATTTGTGCCTGGTGAGTTAGGCGAAGGCTACAATGCCTATGCTGGCTTGGATGTAAAGGATAAAATCGTTGTTGCACTCCGCTATGTTCCTGAAGAGGTTGAACCGGAACGCCGTCAACAGCTGAATCGATATGCGGGACTCCGCTACAAGGCGATGCAGGCACGGGAGCAAGGGGCTAAAGCATTTCTCGTCGTTGCCGGTCCGAACTCTCCAAATGCAGGGAAGTTGATCCCGCTTGATTTCGACAGTAGCCTCGCGGATTCAGGGATTGTTGCCGCCTCAATAAGCGATACTGTGGCGAATGCGCTTTTTGCGCCATCAGGTAAAGACCTAAAAGATGTTCAATCCGGGCTTGACGTGGAAAATCCACACTTTCTCGGACAATTTCCGTTACCCGATGTCAAAGTCAAAATTGTTGTCTCGGTTGAAAAAGTTAAGAAAACCGATCAGAACGTGGTTGCCCTTCTGCCTCCATCCGAACTAACAGACGATACTGAATATATTATTGTCGGGGCGCACTACGATCATATCGGTTACGGTGAAATCGGTTCCCTCGCACGGAAAGGTGAAGAAGGACAGATTCACAATGGAGCAGATGATAACGCTTCCGGCACCGCTGTTGTACTGGAATTGGCGACGACACTCAGTGAGGCGTTCCAGAAACACCCAGAAAAGTTCCGCAGAGGGGTCATCTTCGCACTCTGGTCGGGTGAGGAACTCGGACTCATCGGTTCTACCCATTTTGTTAATCAACCCGTTATTCCTTTAGACAAAGTGGCGGCGTACGTCAACTTTGATATGGTAGGACGACTCCGTGACAACAAACTTATCTTACAAGGGGTTGGTTCATCTTCTGTGTGGACGAAATTGATTGAAAAACGGAATGTTCCCATCGGCTTTAATCTGACCCTACAAGAGGACCCTTATCTGCCAACAGACGTAACCGCCTTCTATCCAAAGGAGGTACCGGTGCTCAGTTTTTTCACGGGTGGACATGAAGACTATAATCGTCCAACGGACGATCCAGAGACGCTTAACTATGACGGCATAGAGCGGATTTCGGATTTAGCACACGGCATCGTTTTAGATTTAGTCGGTGCCACTGAACGTCCCGAGTACGTCCGAGTGGAGCGAAATCAATCAGAGGAAGGGAGTCGTGATACGCTCCGTGCATATCTTGGCACGATCCCAGATTATACAACCGAAGGCACCGGTGTCAAACTCTCCGGCGTTCGCGCAGGGGGTCCCGCCGATAAAGCGGGTTTAAAGGGCGGCGATATCATCGTCCAGTTTGGTGGACAGGAGATTACCAACATCTATGATTATACTTATGCACTTGACGCTGTGAAAATTGGGGAACCTGTTGAAGTTGTTGTTCTACGAGACGGGAAACGAATGAAGTTGACCGTTACCCCTGAAGCGCGGAATTAAGTTAGGACTTACGCATTTTTTTATGAGTCCCTACTATAGTACGCAAAATAGGCGAGGTTACATAGAGTTTAAGAATTTATAGTGAATCCCAAAAATAAAACAACATATTCGTAGCATAAACTTTTAGTTTGTGCCAGTCTGAATGCCCGTTAGAGGCATTCAGACTGTTTAAGAGTGCCCAATTTATCGTAGGTTTTACTATAATAAGGTATTGTTCACCCAACTTGCTACCTATATGATTTTGGACCCACGGATACTGTTTTTCAGCAAGCAGCATTCATTTTTGCGAAAAATTCGGAGTGTCCTGTGTTATTTTCGGTGCGAAGAGGCACAACCTAACAGGTTTGCGGCGTACTCGCCCAGATGCGACGTGCATCATGCTACAAGGTGGCAACTCAGGTTATTGTTATGAAACTCAAAGTGTTTTTCAGTCTGATGTTGTTGATGTTGTCAACGTTTCTATATGTATTTGACACAACTGCTGAAAATGAACCCTACACGCAATGGAATCTCCCCGAAGGTGCTAAAGCGCGGCTCGGTAAAGGCGGGATAAATGATATAACGTGCTCATCAGATGGGGCGTTGCTTGCTGTGGCGAGTCAGATCGGTATATGGATTTATGATGTACAGACACGCGAAGCACTTGCCCTGCTCACTGGGCATATCGGGTCGGTAGAGCGTATAGCGTTCAGTCCGGATGGAAAAACAATCGCAAGTGGCGGTCAGGACAACACCTTGCGTTTATGGGATGTGGATACACAGACAGAAATCGGCACACTTGAGGGGCATACCGGGGGACCAAATAGTCTATTTTTCAGTCCGGATGGACGCAGCCTCGCAAGTCGGGATGATGATCAAACTCTGCGTTTATGGGATGTGGATACACAGACGCAAATACACACACTTGAAGGATATACAGGGACGGTAGAGAGTGTATCTTTCAGCCCGGATGGCAAAACTATCGCAACTGGTGGTCAGGACGAGATTGTGCGTTTATGGGATGTTACGACGCGAACAGAAATAGGACTTCTTGAAGGGCATACCGAATATGTCAGTAGTGTCTCTTTCAGCCGGGATGGCAAAACAATTGTAAGTGGGAGTTATGACGGCACCGTGCGTTTGTGGGATGTAGAGACACAGACAGAAATAGGACTTCTTGAAGGGCATATCTGGCCTGTCAGTAGTGTCTCTTTCAGTCCGGATGGCAAAACTATCGCAAGTGGGAGTCATAACAATATTAACAACAACGTGCGTACGATTTACAACAACTGGGGGTATGACAGCCCTGTGCGTATATGGGATGTCGAGACACGGACAGAAATAGGTGTGCTTGCGGGGAGTTCCAACTCGTTCTCAAGGGTATCGTTCAGTCCGGACGGTCAGACAATTGCACAGATGACTATGTGGTCGGGCTACAGGGTGAAATTCGGGGATGTGGATACGCTGACAAGAACAAACAGATATAACTTCTTTGAACATCGCGTCTTCGATCATATTATATGGGATGTCTTGTGGGTTGTTGCTGCGCAAGCAGAAAATATATACACCATACTTAACGGACATACCGATGCTGTCTTAAGTGTCGCGTTCAGTCCGGATGGAAAAACAATCGCAGCAAGTGACGGTGATTACCCTAACTACTACAACCACTTTATTCGTATGTGGAATGTTGCGACGCTGACGGAAATAAACACACTTAGTCGTTGGGGTGATCGCAGTTTCGGTCTCACACGTGTCTCGTTCAGTCCGGGTGGAAAAACAATCGTCAGTATGTGTGGGCAGCAGGTAATATGTTTGCGGGATGCTGCGACGCACACAGAAATAGGCAAGCTTGAGATACCGGGTCACTGGGTAAATTTTGCTGTTTTCAGTCCAGATGGACACACGCTCGCAATTGGAGGGCATCAAAGTATTGAAATTGTGTGGTTGTGGGATGTGGAGACGGATACGAAAATAGGCATACTTTGGGAACATATTGGGGTGGTCAAAAGTGTATCGTTTAGTCCGGATGGACGCACCCTCGCAACTGCAGGGAGTATTGACGGCACAGTGCGTTTGTGGAATGTCGAGACACAGACAGAGATCGCTATACTTCGCGGGCATACCGGGTGGCTCAATGATGTGTCGTTCAGTCCGGATGGCAAAACAATCGCCAGTGGGAGTCATGACCGCACAGTGCGTTTGTGGGATGTGGGGACACGGACGGAAATCGGCAGACTTCAGGGGCATACCGCGGCTATCAATAGTGTTTCTTTCAGTCCGGATGGACGCACATTAGCCAGTGGGAGTCATGACGGCACAGTGCGTTTGTGGGATGTCGAGACGCTGATAGGAAAGGGCACCCTTAAGGGGCATATCGCTGCTATCAATAGTGTCGCGTTTTCTCCGGGTGGCAAAACAATAGCCAGTGGGAGTGATGATGGGACGGTGTTGTTGTGGAATATCACATCCGCTGACCATAGTAATACACAGGTTGACGCGACAGCACTGCTTCTGGGTGGCTCCCTCACAGCACAGATAGACCCCGGCAATGATGTGGATTACTTCAGTATCCCAATAGAGGTGCGGGGGCAACTCACACTTTGGACGACAACGACAGGTACCCTTGATACGATAGGCACATTGCAAAATAGTGATGGCACCACACTCGCAACGACTGCCAATGAAAACGGGGGTGAAGCCTTAAATTTCAGAATAGAACAGGTTGTGGAACCGGGGACATATTACATCAAAGTCGAAAGTTCTGAGCAAAGGACTGGCGACTATACACTTCACGCGGCGTTTATGCCTGCGACAGATGTCAACGCTGATGGTGTCGTGGATGTAGTAGATCTTATGATCGTCGCTGAGAACTTTGGTCGGTTGGATACACCGCTGACAGGGGATGTCAACGGCGACGGTGAAGTCAACCGTGAGGACATCAATGCAGTTTTAGACGCACTTGAGGCAGTAGCAGCCGCACCTGCCGCTGTATCCGCAACCGAAAGTCTCCAACGATGGATTGACCAAGCCAAGCAACTCAACCCGACAGATGCGCGTTTTCAAAAAGGAATCGCTGTGCTTGAAAATCTCCTAACGACACTTAGAGACACAGAGACGGTGCCGAAAACAACGGCACTCTTGGCAAACTATCCAAACCCGTTCAATCCTGAAACCTGGTTACCTTATCAACTCGCGAAACCCGCAAATGTCACACTGACGATCTATAGTGTGGAAGGTGCTTTAGTTCGGATACTATCACTCGGACATCACCCCGCGGGTCTGTATCATAACCGCAGTCGTGCGGCGTATTGGGATGGTCGAAATATGATGGGTGAACCTGTCGCAAGTGGTCTGTATTTCTATACGCTCACCGCAGGCGAGTTTACCGCAACGCGGAAACTATTGATACGCAAGTAGGGGCTGGGTTACCCAGCCCCTGCCATATCGTTTATAATAACCGACTTGATAATTACGAAGGAACAGTTCAATGCGTGAAACTCTGGTAAGACAGCAAATGTTAGTCCTTTATACGATCGCGCTTTTCTTAATGAGCCTATTTTTAGGGACACCTGCAATTGCAGAACGGGAAACGACGACATATCACTGGGAAATCGGTGAAGAACCTTCCGGGCAAGAAACAGTCTTTGTTCCCCAACCGATAGAGGTGGAAATCGAAAATACAGGGATCAACGCATTCTTAACAAGCAGCGCGAGTTACACACTATTACGGAGATACAACGTCTATTTATCGCCTGAATGGGATGCGGATAAAGCCTATCTACTTCTGCTGGCATTACAAGATATGACATACGGGTATGGTAGTCATTCTCCCCCTTGGTACCGGAACCCGAGTTATTGGGTATTGAGTGATGCGCATGTGGCAGAAGACATTGATCTGGGTCCCGATGTGGAAGTCGCACAAGGGAGTCTTCGGACAATAACAATCGCATCAGAGACTTTCACGTATGCACATCCGTTTGTCGCAAAAATAGATGGCATTCGAGGACGATATTTTTCCAAGCGACTGTGGCGAGCCGCCCTCAGATTTGCGACATACATACCCGGAGAAGGCATCCAACACCGCGCGATAGACAACATGCTACAGAGATACTATGGTGTTACGGTGCATGTCCCCGACTATGAAGTCTTAACGGAGGAACCGGCACATAATTTTAGCACATTTACCTATGAAGAAATCCTTGGTATCATGATAATGTTTGAAGAATATCCATCCGGCATGCATGTAACGCCAGGATTGAAATATCTGATCAGACGGGCACCCGATCCGTTTGTTAAATACACCGCACGCGCACATACGGGTGCGGGCTATATAGAGTTTACCGACGAAGCTTTTATAGATGGGATCACACACGAAACACAGCGGATCATTCTCCATGAAAAAGCACACTTCTTGTGGGATTATCTATTTGACAGGCAACTCAAAGCAGACTGGATTCAACTCGGCGAGTGGTTTTATGACGGTGAAAGGTGGATGACAACGAATCAGACCGAGTTTGTCTCCGACTACGCACATGGCGAAAATCCAAATGAAGATATGGCAGAAAGTATCGCTTACTATATCGTCACCCCAGATAAACTCAGGTCAAGATCGCCCGCCAAGTATGAATTCATACAGAACAGGGTTATGCACGGCACACGCTATATTTCTACGATACGCGAAGACCTCACCTTTGTCGTCTATAACTTATATCCCGATTATGTCTACCCCGGAGAAGTCATACGGGTTGATGTTACAGTGACAGGTGATTCAGAAGGAAAAGGGTCTAAACACGTTGAGGTTGAAATAGAAACCCATACAGAAAACGACTTGGATTACTCAACAGGTGGGTCTGTCGTCTTTCGATTGTTAGATGGGGATCAAGATCGTCCCGGTTATTTCGCTGTCCGATTACGCCCTGTAAGGGCAAAACAGAGCCATATATTGCGCGGACACAGGACTGTTCAATCGCATGAACCTAAAGGGCATTACACAATAACACAGGTGTATACATACGATGTGAATAGGCTCACAAGATATAATTCGGGGGGCTTCGGCTTGCAAATCTATATCAATAACGTATACGAAGACTTATACCCACCCGAATATGTGCCGAATTCCGCAAAGTTGTCCGTCTCAGACGCATACACCGAGAGAAACGAGCATTTCTACGCCGTAACCGCAACATGGCAAGTGAAAGAGGATATAACACTCTCCGGGTCTACTTATATAGAGCCAGAAAAAGGACAGAATCTTATCCCAGGGTACTACTACTACCTACAGCCCGAACCTTGGAGTGGACATCTGGTGCGTGCGCGTCGGGTCAGGCACGAAGGCGATATTTGGACATTGAGATCAACTTTTTACATCCCACATTATATGCCCGGTGGGGTATATGAATTAAAAAGTCTCTACTTTGAGGATAATATAAATAAGGAGAGTGCTTGGTTACCTAAGATTGATGAGCAGATACAAAAGGTAACAATAGAAACGATGACCCCGGATACAACACCGCCTACCCTCGATGTTAACAGGATCACTGTTGATGCCGAACCCGTAAATCCAGCAAATCCAAATGGCGAGACGCTCGTCACAGTCGCGTATTATGTCAAAGATGATATAAGTGGGTTTGAAAGAGGGCATATCGCTATCAGAGACCCGTTGGGAGGGGAACGAAGTTATTCTTTTCAGGGACCATACACTTATCGCGGGACAAATGAAATCTATTTTCAAGAGGACCCAACTGTTTATCGAAAATATACGAGTTTTATCCACTTGCCGGAAGGCAGTTTTCCCGGTGTTTGGGGGGTTATCGGAATAGGTGTTATGGACAAAGCAAGGAATAACATTAACCATGATTTTACTGAAATCACGCGCTTTGAAGTGGAAGAAGGAGCTGCTGCAGCCCCTGTAATTGCCGTACTTCCTGACAACACGCAACTTCTCGCAAACTATCCGAATCCGTTCAACCCGGAGACGTGGATTCCTTATGACTTGTCTGAGGCTACGGATGTGACGCTGACGATCTATGCTGTCAATGGACAGGTGGTTCGAGAGTTGGCACTGGGGCATCAGCCAGCGGGGATATACCAGAGCAAAAGTCGTGCGGCGTATTGGGATGGTAGAAACAGGCTCGGTGAACCTGTTGCCAGCGGTGTCTATTTTTATACTTTGACAGCAGGCACTTTCACGGCAACGCGGAAACTATTGATACGCAAATAGTATCAAATGACTATAGGATAGCTGGAAGGAGACCTATGTTTATTGACTTCCCAGCCAATAGAAAATTGAACAGGCTAACAGCCTATTCTACAGAAATTGTCCAAACTATAGGTTAAAGGAGATATTTATGAACACGAAAATTTTTAGGTTAATGCTATGCGTATTCCTTTCACTCTCAGTCGCGTTGCTGTCAGGGTGTGAACGAATACATGACATGGGGATGACTGACGAGATGATCCCTCCCTCTGATACCGACACAATGCCCACGCTTAAAGTGGGTTTGATTCATCCGCAGCCAAATTATACCAGTTTTGGTAAAGGGGCTGAACTCGCTCGAGGTGAAATCAACGCAGCGGGTGGTGTCCTCGGTATGCAGGTGGAATTCGTCTATAAAGAGGAAGTGACCGCCACCGTCGCTCAGGATGCCGCAGAATTAGCTGAAATGGAAGGGGTTGTTGCGATATTGGGGCCTCTCTTTTCGAGTCATGCTGTGAAAGTTGGACCGGTTATCAATATCCCAGTACTTTTGGGCGCAACAAGGGCAGAGGTGACGGCAGACGCGACTGACCCAAACGATTTTATGTTTCTCATTGCAGGCTCCAATGTGTTACAGGCGGAACTTTTGGCAAAAGTTATAAGTCAACAAGGAGCGAGCACCGCTGCAATGATTTGGCAGAACGCGGATGTCTATTCTGAGGGTTTTGTGCAATCATTTAAGGCAAGTTTTGAAAAACTTGGTGGGAGCGTAGTTGTCGAGCAAACCTATGAGAGTGGAGCAATGATGTTTACCGAACAACTGACTGCTGTTAAGGCTGCAGCCCCTGATGTCCTTCTTCTCGCCAGTTTTCCACCAGCGAACCCACATATAATGAAACAGGCACGGGATATGGGAATTGAATCTACCTTTATTGGTAGCGATGGTTGGGACGATCCGCTGATGTCTACGACTTTGGAGGATAATGAACCTGTTGACGGTTACTATTGTACCAACTTAGATCCGGATGGTGTAGATTTTAATGCTGCTTATAAGGCGAAATACGGCTCTGTTGACGGCATTGCAGCAGCAGGCTATGATGCCATGAGAATCTTGAAAATGGCGATCGAGGCAGTGGGATCAACGGATGATCCAGCTGCGATTCGAGATGCAATCACTAAAATCACAAACTACGAAGGTGCTACAAATATCTCTCATTTTGATGCGAATCGCAATCCAGTCAAAAGTGTCGGGGTACGGCAAATTCTTAATGGTATGCCGCAGGATATGATAATTGAGGCGGCACCTGAGATTAGTAGAGACGAGTAAGTCTAAAACGTGTCAAATTAAAAGCGCGCTGCAACGGTTTTTCAAACTACGTCGTAGCGCGCTTTACTTTTTTAGAAGGTCAAACGATTTTATACTACTCAAACGCGAGATGTGCAACGACTCCCGCGTGGTCGGAGGGCCACAATCCAGAGGCCAACTGTTCTAAAGGTGTATCCCCTACGGTGTGTGTTAAGACAGAAGCAGATGCCTCAAGGTTGCGGACGAAAATCTGATCAATCCGCATAAAATGGGCACTCTCCGCATTCAAGAGGTCATCAGCTTGACAACAGGTATTGCCGGTTCCCTCAGAGTCCATCTGCCAAACATCAACATATCCCGCCGATAATAAAATTTGGTAAGCAGCACCATCGGGGGCCGCTGTATTAAAATCCCCTAACAGGATGATTGGCAAAGTTTCGTCTTGAAGGTTATTTATGAGTTCTTGTGCTTGCGCCACCCGGCTTCCTTTCCCTAATGCCTCTGCCTCCAAATGTGTATTGACAACGCGGTAAGTCGTACCTGAGACAGTGGCATCTATAGCGACGTAGCCTCGCAAGACTTCGATGAAGAGATCGTCAATCGTAAGTTTACTGTTATAATTCATGCTCACAGGGCGCGAGACAGTGACATCGCTTCGGGCGAGAATTACATCAAAATCGGTTAGACGGATGTCGTCATATTCGGTAAATGATCCCATTGGCATTTCAATATCAAAATTTTGGACTTTCGCGGCGACCTGATAGTTTAAACCTTCCGTTTGAAGGGCTTCCATCATAATTTCGAGAAAATCGAAGAGTACTTCTTCAGCAGGCTCTCCACCTGTGAGTCTATCTCCCGGGCTCTGTCGGCGAATCAGTGAAATCTCTTGTAACCCGATGAGATGTGGTTGATATACTTTTATAGACTTAGCGATCGCCGCTGCGCGTCCCGGAAAGTCTGATGCTACAACGTTGTTATACATATTAGCGACTTCTTGGGGCACCTGTAACAGATTCTCTACAGTTAAAAGTCGGTCAGTGCTACCTCCGACGTAAACGTTGTAAGTCATCACTGTAAGCGGCTCCGCTTCAACTACGGCACTGTCATCCGGTAGCATCGGGGCTGATATTCTTTCGCAACCCGAAAGAACCAATAGGATGCCAAACAATAGGAGAATAATTTTTATGGAACTATCAAACTTCAAATACCGACTATAAACATTCATTTTTTTTAACATATTTACCTCCAGTGCCTCTATTTCTACATTGTGGCACACTGACTATAAGAGCAATCTTCTGATCACAACTGGTATTAATTTATTCCGGTGTGTTTTACACGGGAAATAGTGGAAAAAAAGAATAACACAAACCGGATAGTGTGTCAAACGAAATTGCTTGAACATCACTCACTGCTTTCGCTTGACATTTACCTGCATTTCCACTATACTTAAGGCAGTTCTAAAAGACTCATGGAGGTATGTATTGTGGTAAAATTCTACTATCAATTCTGTTTTCGTTGTTGGAAGTTGGCGTTTGCAAGTGTCCTGATGACAGTAGTTCTTCTTATCGGATGCAGTCAAAAGACAAGCGCACCGGAGATCCCTCAAATGACATCGCTCACTGGGACAATTGTGGAAATCGACGATCACGGCAATGCCGTGACCGATCTGGAAATTGCCCCATTTACCGAACGCGGTTGGAAACTCGGTGACACGCTTGAAGCGACGTTTGCAACAGGACAGAAAATTCAGATAAAATTCGTTGAAAACTATGGGGATGTTCCGGTCGGGGACTACTTGGGACGGTTTTCGACCTCTACCAAACAATTCAAGATTGCGATTAACATGGGCAACATCGTTGAAGCCTTGAAGTTGAAAAACCAGAGCAAAGTGATGCTTCAGAAAGTAGAATCACCCTCAACCAATTAGGAATTACGCAGAGTACGCTTTCGTAGCATGATGCACGTCGCATCTGGGCGAGTACGCCGCAAACCTGTTAGGTTGTGCCCTGAAACCGACTGCATTTTTTACAGGGTCCTCCTCTCACAGAGTCTGCGATGAGCAAAATTGCGTAAGTCCTGACAATTAAACGGAAACATACGAAAGATGCTTCTTACACTTAAACAGGCAAGCCAATGGGCTTCAGCACACCTCAACAAAAACGTTACACCCGCAAATATCACCTATTTAATCCAATATGGGAGAATTGACTCCGTTGTTAACAACGGATCAACATTGGTTACTAAGCAAAGCCTTGAAGATTACTACAGTTTGAACCGTCGAGAAACACGATGGAAAGATGAACTCGGGGACGATTTGAACTGGACGCTGTCTTTTGAAAAAATCAAAGAAGCAGAAACAACAAAACACGTTCATCGGTTACATCCATACAAAGGTAAATTTATTCCTCAATTAGTTGAATATTTTTTGGATGCACATACCGACAATTTTAAGCAAAGTGTTTATTTTCAACCGGGGGATATTGTGCTTGATCCGTTCTGCGGGAGTGGGACTACCTTAGTCCAAGCAAACGAACTCGGTATGCACGCTATTGGTGCTGATGTCTCGGCGTTTAATGCTTTCATCGGCAATGCTAAGGTCGCGACTTATGATTTGACCCATTTGTATGCGGAGAGTCAGAAAATCACGGCAGCCCTCAAAAATTTTGTCGCTACATCTGGGATAGCCGAATTTGAATCTAAACTTGCGGAAATGCTCGTTGATTTTAATAATAAATATTTTCCAATTTCCTTCAAACGCCAAGTCAGATTGGGTGAAATAAATCAGAAACAGTATGGAGGTGAGAAGGAAGCCGCTTTTTTAGAAACGTACCGTAAACTTGTTGCCGAGTACCAAATTGACATACAAATGCCAACTGATTCCGCTCGCTTTATGAAGCAATGGTACCTTCCAGGGGTCAGAGCCGAGATTGATTTTGTCCACAATGAAATTCGCAAAGTAAAAGAGGTATCAACACAAAGAGCTCTAATGCTTATCTTAAGTCGGACTATCCGTTCTTGCAGAGCCACAACGCACGCAGATTTAGGGACATTGCGGAAGCCCGTGACGACGACCTACTATTGCCGAAAACATGGGAAGGTCTGCAAACCGCTTTTCTCAATTCTCAGTTGGTGGGAGCGGTACTGTAAGGATAGTGTACAACGATGGGTTGAATTTAACAGATTAAAAACGGATACTTTTCAACACTGCATAACGGGCGATTCGCGGACAATTGACTTCTTCACGATGTTGAAACAGGTAGATATGCAATTCGCGCAGATTGCGCAAAAACAAAAAATCAAAGGAATTTTTACAAGTCCTCCGTATGTTGGACTGATCAACTATCATGAGCAACACGGTTATGCCTATGATCTCTTCGGTTTCAAAAGGTTAGATGAATTGGAAATTGGTCCACTGTTTAGAGGAAAGGGACGTGAAGCAAGAGAATCTTACATTCAGGGTATAGCAGGAGTTTTCAAGAATTGTCAGCGGTTTTTGGCTGACGATTACGATGTCTTTGTTGTTGCAAACGATAAGTTTAATATGTATCCGATTATCGCTGAGATAGCGGGCATGCACATTGTCAATCAGCACAAGCGTCCTGTCCTAAATCGAACCGAAAAGAATCGAGAGTCAGCGTATTCCGAGACAATATTCCACTTGAAAAAGAAAAAGGATTGAAGGGATGCATTCACAACGGCAGTTAATGATCAAAGAGAAGATTAAGGATTGTATGCTCGAAAAGTTCCAGTCGTATAGTCCTGAAACAAGTTACATGCCATTTCACCATCGTTTGCTTGGTAAAGATCGGATGGCTTTATATTCTTTCATTCACTCCTTGAATACAAAATTTGGCACCTCATTTTACGAACCGGTAGCAATGGCTTTGGCAAGTGAAAGGTTTAGGGTGGTCAGAACTCAAGTTAAACCCGCTGACAAAATTAGCACTCAAGCACATCAAAGGATCCAAACAATCATTGATGGATTGGGAACCGCGGATAGAAACCCAAATAAGCCTCTGGAAATCCAGGAAATCAGAGAAGTATGTCGAGCTGGAACTTTAGAAAAGGTTAAACTAACGCGAGTGGATATTTGGTTGGAAAACTATGAGGGTGAGTTGTTTTTATTTGACCTAAAAACTGTGAAACCTAACAAAGGTAATTTTAAGGAGTTCAAACGAACTCTTTTGGAGTGGACCGCCGCCGAATTAGCACGAGATCCAGGGGCAGCTGTAAACACAATGATTGGCATTCCTTACAATCCTTACGAACCAAAACGTTATGAACGATGGACATTGAAAGGAATGTTAGATTTAGAGCACGATATTTTGATAGCAGAAGAACTCTGGAATTTTATCGGTGGTGAAGGAACTTACACAGATTTGTTGGATGCCTTTGAAATGGCTGGTATTGAGTTAAGACCAGAGATTGATAGTTATTTCGAGAAATTTACATATGAAAGTTGACAATACTTTTGATAAAACGGAGCTAAAAAAATCCCTCAGTACTGCCTACGCACTACCTTTGCAGTCTATAACCTTTTTTCCTGAAGGTGAGGATAGTTACGGCTACATCGTTGTGTCTGAAACCGGAGAAAAGTATTTTGTCAAAGCCTCTACTTCTGTCCCAGATATCTGTCTGCAGGCAGCGTTGCGCTTGCGGCACCAGGGCAACATATCCGGCATTGTCGCGCCTTTGGAAACGAAAGGTGGCGCGCTAAGTATTCCGTGGAGAGATTTCCGGGTCTCGCTGTTTCCATTCATTGAAGGTAAAAGCCGGTGGGATTTATGGAAGGTCGGAAAAGATTTCACCGATACGGAACTCTCACAAACAGCGGCATTGCTCGCGACAATCCATGGAAGCACAGATGCAATTGCCTTTAACAGCCTTACAGTCGCAAAGTATGACTTGCCTTTACGACATGAACTTCACATAGTGCTTGAGGCACCGGAGAAGATACCGGCTCGGAATGGATACCAGAAGCGGCTTCTTGAAGCGATTATGCAACACAGATCAGAGGTTCTACAGACGCTTGAGAGATACGATGCATTAGGGCGTTCGGCGACAGCACAACAAACCCCCTTTGTGATTACACACGGCGATCCGACACCGGGAAATCTGATTTTGGATACTGAAAACCAATTACACTTAATTGATTGGGATGGTGTCTGCTTAGGTCCGCCTGAAAAAGATTTAGTCTCTTTCACAGGTGAGCGATTTGAGATAGTTCTGGAGGAGTATCTCACGGGGAGACAGAGAGACGTTTCCTTACACACAGACATTTTCGGTTTCTATATCTATGAATGGACACTTAATGAAATCCGAGATTATGGGACCAAGATCCTTTTTAAGAACAACGACGTGCAACAGAACGAATACGATTGGGAAAGTTTGCAAGACTATCTTCCGCCTAATCAGGCATTGATGGAAGACGGTATTGCGGCTGTCCAAAGCACACTTAATAGGTGTGGTGTTCTATGAAAATAATGGAGGTTAAACAATGTCTCAAATCAAATCCGTGCTACTTTGGGAAAACCAACGGCGATATTTCCGAGAGGCAATTGATGCTGGCACACTCAAAGGCGCGATTATTCCGACCGGTAGCACAGAACAACATAACGAACATTTGGCGATGTATCACGACACGCAAAGCGCGGTATATGTCTCCAAATTAGCGGCTGAAAAATTATTTCCACAAGTTATTGTGACAACACCTTTGGCGATTGGTGTATCTGAACACTGGATGGACCATAAGGGGACTCTCACGCTTCGTGCGGAGGTCTTCGGTGAGGTGTTATACGATGTCGCTGATAGCATGCGTCGGCACGGAATTGACAATATCCTGATTGTGAATGGACATGCGGGTAATGCGGGACCAGTCCATGAACGCTTAGATGGATACCGAGAGAAACTCGGTATCAATATCGAATTTCACTCCTATTGGGAGGCATACACTCCAGAGTTAGTTAAGGAGCAAATGGAATCCGGCATTTGTCCTGGGCATGCTGCAGAGTTTGAGACAGCATTTGCGCTCGCTGCTTTTGCGGAAAACGTTGATTGGAACGATGTAGATTATGACAGCGCAAAACTCACCATCTCCAACGAAGGACAGGCGACAGCCGACCGCGAATATCATCATCAGGCAAAATTAGCGACAGCCGAAAAAGGGCAAGCGATGATCGATGTCGCTGTGGATTGGGTAGCAGAGAAAATGCAGTCAATGCTTTAATAGTAGTTGTCAATCGTCAGTAAGAATAGTTGTCAGTCGTCAGTCAAGAGGGTCTTGGAGCAGTTACGTTCTTCGTAAAGGTTGGACGGCTTTAAGACTATAAAGAGACTTAGGATTACCAAAAACCTCTTGTAACTGACAACTGACAACTACTCTAATGTCCCTCAAGAGCCTTCCTTACCCCGTCACCCTGTTCCCGCCACCAACTATAGAGGATGGAAATGTCGGTGCCGATGCAGAAATGCCGAACCCCCATATCCAGATAGCGTTTCGTATCGTCGGCACTTCCAATTTCGGCGCGCGGTGGTACCCCCATTTTTACGGCAGTCTTGAACACCCGGTCGTGTGCCTCTTGGATTTCAGGCGCACCGCGCTGACCGACCATCCCGATGCTCATCGAATAGTCTGAACCACCCCACTGAATCATGTCAACACCTTCAACAGACAACACCTCTTCAAGGTTTTCAACAGTGCCTTTCTTCTCAATCATAATGACGTTGACGACATCACGAAGAGCTTGGACGTATTCTGGCCCACCTCCGTAACCCATATAGGAAAATCGGCGGGTTGCTACCCCATAGCTACCCCCATCTTCTGGTGTATCCGCGCGCGTGATACGAACGCATTCTTTTACATCTTCAACGTTTTGGCAATCCGCATAAAGCACACTCTGGAAACCTGAACCGATCGCACGTTGTGCAATGAAACCGCGTGGCTCTTGGTCGACTTTAATCATTGTAGAGATGTTGTGGAGTTCAGCCGCCCGACATAGGTTGTCCAGATCGTATAGATCAAACGGACCGTATTCGCCTACGAATTCCACGTAATCATACAAACCTGTATGTCCAATCGCCTCAACGATGGAGGGCCAAGTGGTATGGATGTGTGTACCAACCGTGGGTTTGTCAGCGTTGAGTAGTTCTCTAAACGTGTTTTTTCTCATAAGTTGCTCCTCTGTTTTTGAATATAGGACGTAGCCTTAAGCCTACATTAACATTAGCAGAGATATGTACTTTTTTCAACAATTTTCGGATTCCAACCGATGTCCAAAAACGCTTGTTTATAGACACAATTTCTGTTAAACTTGTAGTATCTGACTCGGATTAATTGATTTTTCTAAATGCTCTCCCTTCAAGATATAGATAGAGGTTTTTCATGAAAAGTTTGATGAAATTACCAACAAATTTTGATGATTATTTGACGATAGAAAACGCCGATCTTCGTTTCAAGGAAGCGACTGAGGTTGCAGAACGCGTCATCGGTGCCGGTGTAGAAATCTATCCGAATATGGACCATGCAGCGATTTTCTGTGATCCGCCTCATCTCGTTGCTGACGGTTTGAAGCAGCTGGGTTACGTCAATGGGTGGGATGCGCGGTGTTATCCGTCGCCTGTTGATGGCTGCGATTATATCAATGTCTCTGCGCAATTACCTGTGGATAGTGCTGCGCGCGGTGACGGATGGTTTGATTACGTCGCCGTCGTGCATCCCGTTGACAGAGCAGCACTGCAACACATGCTCGGTCAGGGATATGGAAATCCGTTTATCCATCATTTGACATGGGGACTCGTGCCTCTGGAACGCACCACCACTGATGATTTTGAATACGCCAGTCAAGTTGTACCATTTATGGTAAAGAAGCGAGAAGTCATCGGGAATGCAATCGGTGATGCGCCCGGTACTCTGATTATCGCGTTGCCAGAAAATGTACTCGCTCACCCAAAATTTGAAGAGACTTTACCGAGATGGCTCGGTAATCTTGATGAAGAGGAGTATCAAGTTGAATCGATGCAAGGTGGCGGTTTCCTGATCCAGTTCTTTGTGCTAACGGGGGGCAGGATTGAGGTTGCGTTGCGTGTAGATACGACACAGACCTTTAACCCGAAAAGCGTCCATAAAATCTCCGAAGACGAAATCAGTGCTGTGCAGGGAGAATAGCGAAAATTAACGCTGCTCCGTTTACGTTGACAATAGAGATTTTAAGTGATATACTTAACATAGTTTGTGGAGGATAGCAAAACACCTCAAAACCTTTTACACCCCTGGAGAATATAAACCTTGCAGCAGGAGACGAAGAAACGCATCTATATTGACACGTCAATTCCTAGCTCCTATTATACACTACGGACCGACGAAGATGCCCTGGCAAAACAAAGAAGAACTCAGAATTGGTGGAACGAATATGCGAATCAATTTAGTCTAACGTCAAGTGTTGCTGTTATTGGGGAACTTACCCGTGGAAGAAGTGAAGCAACACAAATGCGACGCGCTTTAATTGAAAGCATTGAACTGCTACCAATTACAGACCGGATCCTGCAAATTGGAAGAATCTACACAGACCGACTGATAATGCCACAAGACCCACATGGTGATGCACTTCACGTAGCAATTGCCTCATTTCATAATGTGGATGCCATACTCACTTGGAACTTGGCACATATTGCAAATCCTAATAAGATTCATCTCATCCAGCGAATTAATCAGGAATTGGGTTTGTCCACTCCTGATTTAACAACTCCATTGGATTACTTAGGAGGCACTGACTAAAATGGAAAACGAAAAGACTATAGAATGCAGCATAATGGAAGAAGTTCACGAAATGAGACGTAAAGTCTCTGCGGAATTTGGGCACGATCTTAACCGATTGGTCGCATACTACCAAGAAGTAGAGAACGAAATGCGGAAGTCTGGCAAATACAAGTTTGCAGCTCTGCCAAACGAAAAGCCTGAATTTGAAGAAGATGTTTTTGACTCGACAGTTTTTGTCCAGTTGGCTCCTGAAGAACTTGAAGCTATTGAAACACTTGCCAAGTCGCGTGGAATGTCTCCTGCAAATTTAATTCGAGAGTGGGTTGTCGAACGTATTGATCAAATACATGCCACGTAAAAATATAGGAGGTGGCACGATGCAGGGAGAAATTCACTCCGCGCCGACACTCACCTACCCTTCCTCGGATGGCAAACCTATGGCAGAAACAGACAGACATCGTAAATTGATGGTGAATTTCATTCAGATGCTTGAACACCATTTCCGAGAGGTTAATAACATTTATGTATCTGGGAACCTACTGATATATTGCGAGGAGGGAAACCCGCGAAAATCTGTTGCTCCAGATGTATTTGTCGTTTTCGGTGTCGGGAAAAAAATGCGGTAGAAAGACTGAATGTAAGTTTCCCAAACAAGGAGGATGTTTGAATGAACAAAATGTCGAAAGTTTGGCAAGATTTAATCTCGTCAGGTTATAGAATTGATGTACACAACAAGTCAAAAGATCATTACATAGACTACGACAATGATGGAAAACTATTGGTGAAACACAACGAAGTAGTTATATTTACTATAACGGCTACAAAAACAGAAGAAGGAGGCCAGATTCTGGAACATTTTGAAGAATCAGATGAATCACCGAGAGATTTAATGGAGGAATTTCGCTTGCGAATGCGAGAAGAGTTATTATAACTGTCCATTATTTTCTATCCTAATGATATTGTGAGAGTGCCTCTTATGAAACGAACTTCTCCCCTTACTTTATCACTACCGCTTGTTGTGGTCCTTTTCTTATCAAACGGAAGTCTTGCACAAAACTACGTTCACTATGCAACCCTTACAGGAAATATACTCCACAGAGGGCACACACTTGGTGTCGAAAGTTTGGCATTCAGTCCTGATGGGCGTACGCTCGCAAGTGGAGGTTTTAGGGAAGTTATCTTATGGGATGTAACGAAAGGACACCACAAAGTCACTCTTATTGGACACACCAGTAGTGCTGAAAATGTTGTTTTCAGTCCTGATGGGCGTACGCTCGCAAGTAGTGGTGCTACTTTAGACGATAGTATCTATCTGTGGGATGCTATTTCCGGTGGACACTTAAAAACTCTGATGGAAGATCCTCCGATGGGTGTTGATAGTTTAGCATTTAGTCCTGATGGGCACATGCTGGCAGCTGGAGGTTTCGGGAGTGGATCCCCTAATCCTGGAATCGTTATTCTATGGGATGTCGGTACAGGACAGCATAGAAAAACGCTCATCGGACACACCTTGTCCGTCTATAGTTTAGCATTCAGTCCTGATAGTCACATACTTGCTAGCAAGAGTTTTGACGGGACCATCCGCCTATGGGATGCTAACACAGGACAACACAGAAAAACGCTTAAGCATTCAACGGGTATGGGTAATTCTACTGATGTAGTTTTCAGCCCTGATGGGCATACACTTGCTAGTGGAGGTTGGCAGGAGATTCGTTTATGGGATACTAACACAGGACGACATAAAAGAACGCTCACTGGGAATATAAATAATAATGTCCATAGCACAGTTTTCAGTCCTGATGGCAGTATGATCGCCGGGGCAAGCCATCTAGCACATCTATGGGATGCTAACACAGGACAACACAAAAAAACACTCAAGCGTCCGATTTACCCGAATGGTCCCATTAATAGTGTAGTTTTTAGTTCTGATGGCTATACACTCGCGGGTTGGGCCTCTTATGTCGATAACATCTACCTGTGGAACTCTGGTACAGGGGCACATCTGCAAACCCTCATTGGACATACAAATGAGGTGCATAGCGTAGTTTTCAGTCCTGATGGACGCGTTCTGGCCAGTGCAAGTAATGGCACAATCCGCTTATGGCAAGTAAATACCCCGCGATCGGTGGATCCAAATCCTTCTACACCGCCAAAATCTACCGCAGACCAAGTCTATGACAACGCCATCCGCTCCGTAATGTGGATAGTCAACCCGGGAATAGGTGAAGGCAGTGGTGTCTTAATCGACAAACAATTCAGACTCGCCATTACCAATGCCCACGTTACAAACGAACAGGATACAGTTGACGTATATTTCCCCGCGCTTGATGAAAAAGGTGAACTCATTAAAGATCGGAACTTCTACCTGACAAGTAGCGGCGTATTAAAACGCCTGGGCTATTATACCAAAGGACACGTTGTCGCGAAAAACGAGGAGACAGATCTCGCAATTATCAGCCTTGAGGGTCTTCCCGAAACGGTTCGCGAGATTGACTGGAACTTTACCACACCAACAACGAATACTGGCGATTTGGTTTACATCCTTGGCAATCCAGCTGGACAAGAATTATGGCGGTGGACGCTCGGTGAATATCTCAAAGATCATGGAGATTTCTTGCACATCCAATCCGATGTGTTTGGTGGTAATAGTGGCGGACCGGTGCTTAACAAACAGGGTGTCCTAATTGGCATTGTCGCACGGAGTGATAGACACATGAATGCATTGGCTACCCCCGTGAGGGACCTAAACCGCTTGCTGTCTGAATCGCAATTGAAACATTCACGATCCCTGAGATAAAATTGGACATGCAGGAGCACTGTCTGTTATACTGACGCTCTGGAAGGAGGTCATCTTAAATGGCATATAGCGATTTTACTTTAGAAGCAGCGGTAGAAACGTTTCATCTGGAAATTGTTGAACCTGTAGGCATTTTCTCTAATTTAGAGAGTGTTGATCCGGGAGACGATTTCACAACGCGGCTCACAATGAGAGCCCAGTTAGCCGATGCTATAAACACAGATAAAGCGAAGTCGGAATTGATTATCTCTAATGTCATCGCTGAACTCCGCCAACACCACAATTGCCGCATCAGTTTCTTTTCAGGAACCGATTTCGATGTTGATGCGGAAAACGGATTAACCGGTGTGTGCGATTTCTTGATCAGTCTATCACCGACGCAGCTTTTTATCAGAGCACCTGTTGCTATCCTCGTTGAAGTCCCTCCGATTGCGGGAAAGGATGAGTCTATAATCATTGGTCTTGGTCCATGCGTCGCGAAGATGGTCGCTGCACAACACTTCAATGCAAAAAAAGGGAGTGAAATCCCTTGTATCTATGGGGCTACGACCAAAGGCACAGAGTGGATGTTTCTCAAATTGGAAGAGCAAAGACTCAGTATAGATCTAACGTCCTACCCAATTACACAATGCGATCAAATCCTCGGTATCCTCTCAAGCATGGTGGAGCAAAAGGCATAAGTCCTTATCGGAGGAACTAACAAATGGCATATAGTAATTTTACATTAGAAATGGTGCGAACAGCGTTTCAATTAGAAATAGTTGAGTCCGCAGACATTTTTTCTCAAGCATCAACAGTAGCACTACGGGAACGTTTCACAGACGAGTTAGCGGAAAGGGTGGAATTAGCCATCTCCAGTGGTACAGAGAAAGCACGCTCGGAGCTGATCGTGGCTGATGTGCTGTTTGAACTGCGAAAACATTTCGATCACCGTATCAGTTTCTTTTCAGGGATTGAGTTTAGCGTTGATACTGAACAAGGATTAACAGGCGTATGTGATTTTTTAGTGAGTCTGTCTCCACTACTCTCTTTCTTAGAGGCACCCGTTATCATTCTGGTTGAAGCAAAACGTGAGAATTTGATAGTCGGTCTCGGTCAGTGCGCCGCCGAGATGATCGCAGCACAACGTTTTAATGCTGAGAGAGATAATAACATTCCTTGCATCTATGGTGCCACAACCTCCGGAACAGATTGGAGGTTTCTTAAATTGGAAGGCGAAAGACTTTATATTGATAGAGTGGTCTATCATATCTCACAGTGTGACAAAATCCTCGGCATCCTCGCAAGCATGGTGAAACAAAAAGTGTAATCTTGGAAACCTGATGTCGCGCGTAAAAAATAAAAAAGTTTGCAATTAACATATAAATATGATATAATATAAAAAACTAAGGTGTTGAATGTCAAAAAACCCTTTTTAATCCAATCCAGAGAGGTTGAAAAAAGGATGCAAGATCGGAATTTGAATCGGAGCCAAAATTTAGACTGTAAAAATGAATCGGTTGGATGATGCCTTTCTCGTCTCATCAGACGGGAGGGGCTTTTTGTTTATTATGAGAACTCAAACAATAAACTGACACAGGACAAAAAGATGCCAATAACAGTTTCGCTGGGGCGTGAAAAAGCACAAGTGATGAATCCTGAAGAAATTCGCCGAGCGCTGCTCAGAATCGCTCACGAAATTTTAGAGCAAAACCATAAACACATCGGGGATCTTGTATTTGTCGGCGTAAAAAGTCGAGGGGACTTCATTGCACACCGCATTGCTGAAAACCTTGAACGCATCGAAAATATTGAAGTTGATGTCGGGGCGATTGATGTCACGCTCTATCGAGACGATATTAATCTCCATGAGACACAGATCCAGGTCAGCAATACCGAACTTCCTTTTGAAATTACCGGTAAATGGGTCATTTTAGTAGACGAGGTGCTCTATACAGGGCGAACCGTTCGCGCCGCAATGGACGCACTTATGGATTTCGGTCGTCCAGCTGCAATCCAATTGGCTACTCTAATCGATAGGGGACATCGGGAATTGCCAATCGCTGCAGATTACGTTGGGAAAAATGTACCGACTTCCCGAAAAGAATTCGTTCGGGTACAACTTGCTGAAGAAGGTGGAATAGACTCAGCCATCATTTATGAAAGGGAAGCGGAATGAGCGACGCGTTTATTACTAACGGACGTATTATTGATCCTGCGAATAATATTGATGAGGTCGGTGCTCTCTTCATTGCCGACGGTAAAATTGCCTGGGTCAATGGTAACGGGAAACCCCCTGAACCGCAGACGGCTGATGTGTATAATGCAACGGGGCTCGTTGTTGCCCCGGGTTTAATTGATATGCATGTCCATCTCCGTGAACCCGGGTTTGAGCATAAAGAGACGATTGCTACTGGTACGGCGGCAGCAGCCGCGGGCGGATTTACTTCGGTTGTCTGCATGGCAAACACATCACCAGTCATAGACACGCCTGAGAAGATTGAGCAAATTTACGACATCGCACACGAGACTGCAGAGACAAACGTATTTCCTTTCGGTAGTATCACCAAAAATCTTGCGGGTGATGAACTCACGGATATGCGCGGGATGCATGCTGCTGGTGCGGTTGGCTTCAGTGATGATGGCGTTACTGTCATGAATGCCGCACTCATGCGCGATGCGCTCGCCTTGAGTGCGGAAATCGGTTTTCCAATCATGGTTCACTGTGAGGAGCACAATCTCAACGCAAAAGCAGTGATGAATTTGGGAGAGACTTCTCGCAAACTCGGCCTTATCGGCAGCCCGAATGCTGCGGAGGACATCATCGTTGGGCGCGACATCATGTTGGCGGAAATGACAGGAGGCCACCTCCACGTGCTTCACGTCAGCACTGCCGGAGCCGTTGAGTTAATACGCCAAGGGAAACGACGGGGTGTTCATGTAACTGCTGAGGCGTGCCCGCATCACTGGGTTCTTACGGATAAAGAAGTGGAAAAGCAGGGAACGAATGCAAGAATGCATCCGCCCCTACGCACGCAAAACGATATTGACGCAATTATCAAAGGTTTACGTGATGGCACGATTGACGCAATCGCTACTGACCATGCGCCACACACGCCAGAAGAAAAAGCGCGAGGAATGCTTGATGCCCCAAACGGAATTATCGGTTTGGAGACATGTGTACCACTTGTGTTTACACACCTCGTCCGACCAGGATATCTCACGGTCACAGAGGCGATTGCGAAAATGACATCTATTCCAGCAACCATACTCGGTATTGATCGTGGGACCCTCTCTGTCGGATCAGTTGGAGATGTCACTATGATTGATACGGATTTAGTTAATCAGGTTGACGTGACAAAATCTCGCTCAAAAAGTCAAAACACCCCTTTCGCAGGCTGGGAGCTTAGAGGGTGGCAGACAATTACACTCCGAAGTGGAGTCGCGATTGGGAAATCGCTCTTATAGGAGGAGAGTATGAAAGCGATTCTCGCGTTAGCGGACGGAACAGTTTTTGAAGGCGAGCAATTTGGGGCGACGGGTGAAACCCTCGGCGAGGTTGTCTTTAATACAAGTATGACGGGTTATCAGGAAGTTTTGACCGATCCCTCTTACAAAGGACAGATCGTGACGATGACATATCCGTTGATTGGCAATTACGGTTGTAACGAAACAGACGTGGAATCTGTCGGTCCGCAGGTGGAAGGGTTTGTTGTTCGTGAATACAGCGCGTACCATAGCAATTGGCGTTCAAAATGGAGTTTAGATTCCTACTTATCAGAGCACGGTATTATTGGGATCCAAGGGATCGATACTCGTGCACTCACCCGTCGCCTCCGGGTTCATGGGGTAATGAATGGATGTCTCTCTACGGAAGATCCAAACCCTGAGCATCTTGTAGAGAAAGCTAAAGCGTGGCACGGCTTAGTAGGTTGGGACTTGGTACAGCGCGTAACATGTCCCAGTTCGTACGCATGGCAGAAGAGTTGTCAGTTACAAGAGGGGTCTGTAACTTCCACAAATACCTCTTTAACCGAAAACCGAAAACTGAAAACCGAAAACTATAAAGTCGTTGCTCTCGATTTTGGGATAAAATATAACATTTTGCGTCAACTCACCGAACACGGATGTCAGGTGCAAGTGGTACCAGCAAAAACGACTGCTGAAGAGATTCTCGCAGCGGAACCGGATGGTGTGTTCCTATCGAACGGCCCGGGCGATCCAATGCCAGTTGACTATGCAATTGAGACAATCCAAGGATTAATAGGCAAAAAACCTCTTTTCGGTATCTGTCTGGGGCATCAACTTTTGGGACTTGCCCTTGGTGGAAAAACGTTCAAACTGAAGTTTGGACATCGCGGTGCGAATCAACCCGTCAAACATCTCGAGACCGATCGGGTTGAAATCACCTCGCAAAACCACGGGTTCTGCGTTGATATTGATTCACTACCAAATAGCGTTGACGTTACACATATCAATCTAAATGATGACACACTTGAAGGGATACAGCATCGGGAGTATCCCATTTTTTCTGTCCAGTATCATCCGGAGGCATCGCCCGGTCCGCATGATGCAAGTTATCTCTTTTCACGTTTTACAGAAATGATGGACGGAAAGAGTCATTAGTAGACACGGGTCGGTTGCAAGAGGTGTTTTTTTACAAAAGCCTCTTAACTTTAACCATCAACTCGACTCCGTTATAAATGTTAAGGCACGAGTTGATGGTTAAGACTGATAACTGATAACTAAAAACTAATCATGCCAAAGCGAACAGACATAAAAAAAATCTTAATTATCGGATCCGGTGCGATTATTATCGGGCAGGCGTGCGAGTTTGATTACTCCGGAACCCAGGCGTGTAAGGCACTTAAGGAAGAAGGGTATGAGATTACCCTTGTCAATAGTAACCCTGCTACTATCATGACCGATCCAGACTTTGCCGATCAGACGTACATTGAACCGATTACTGCGGATACAGTGGAGCTTGTAATTGCCAAGGAGCGACCACAAGCGTTGCTGCCGACCCTCGGTGGACAAACCGCTTTGAACGTATCTGTTGAACTTGCAGAATCGGGGGTGTTAGATAAGTACGCGGTTGAACTGATTGGCGCAAAACTGCCCGCTATCCAAAAAGCGGAAGACCGCGCTCTCTTCAAAGAGGCGATGGTGAAGATTGGGCTGGAAGTCCCTCAGAGCGGTATTGCACATTCTGTGCAAGAGGCACTTGCACTTATTGAACAGATCGGCTTCCCCGCGATTATCCGTCCTGCGTTTACGCTCGGTGGTACGGGTGGCGGTATCGCTTACAACATCGAAGAATATGAAAAAATGGTCACGACGGGACTCGCCCTCAGCCCAATCAGTGAACTGCTCATCGAAGAGTCTGTCATCGGGTGGAAGGAATTCGAGTTGGAGGTAATGCGGGATGGAGCGGACAACGTCGTCATTATATGTTCCATTGAAAACGTTGATGCAATGGGAGTCCACACTGGTGATAGTATTACCGTCGCGCCTATCCAAACATTGACGGATAAGGAATACCAACTGATGCGGGATTCGGCAATTAAGATTATCCGTGAGATTGGCGTTGACACCGGCGGCTCCAATATCCAGTTTGCTGTCGATCCGAAAACTGGGAAACAGGTGGTTATTGAGATGAACCCCCGCGTTTCTCGGAGTTCTGCGCTTGCATCAAAAGCCACTGGATTTCCAATTGCGAAGATCGCAGCGAAACTCGCTGTCGGTTATAATTTGGATGAAATTCCGAACGATATTACCGCTGAAACGCCTGCCTGCTTTGAGCCAACAATTGACTATGTTGTGGTCAAGATTCCGAGATGGGCATTTGAAAAGTTCAAGGGAACTGATGAGACACTCACGACGCAGATGAAATCTGTCGGTGAAGCGATGGCTATCGGTAGAACCTTTAAAGAGGCGTTACAGAAAGGCTTACGCTCGTTGGAAACCGGCTGGTCCGGTTTAGATAACCACCCACTTGATGAACTCCCTTTGTCTGAACTTCCGAGCAAACTGAGTATCCCTAATGTTAAAAGGATCTTTTATATCAAAGCTGCCCTTGCACGTGGAATGAGCATTGAGGAAATCCATGCCTACACACATATCGACCCCTTTTTCCTCTACAATTTGAAAGAAATTGTAGACTTTGAAAAGACTTTGTCGGAACCCGATACACGGCAACATATAGGGCAGTGTTTGCAGAGTTCTGCGGCAAGTCAGGGCCCCCGGGAACATGAAACAGATGGCACAACCACGAAAAAACTCCTTCATCAGGCAAAGCAGTTTGGATTTTCCGATCGCCAACTGGGTGATATCTATGATGTGTCTGAAGAAGCCATTCGCAAATGTCGAACAGGACTTGGTATTGAGGCGACTTTCAAAACCGTTGACACCTGTGCTGCTGAGTTTGAAGCGGAAACACCCTACTATTATTCTACTTGTTCCAGTGAAGACGAGGTGCGCCCATCTGATAAGCCCAAAATCATGATTCTCGGTGGCGGTCCAAACCGTATTGGACAAGGGATCGAATTTGACTACTGTTGTGTTCATGCTGCCCTTGCACTCAAAACCGATGGTTATGAAACCATCATGGTAAACAGCAATCCGGAAACTGTCAGTACCGATTACGACACTTCTGATCGACTCTACTTTGAACCATTGACGTGTGAAGACGTTCTGAATATTTATCACAAAGAGAAACCCATAGGAGTCATCGTTCAGTTTGGTGGACAGACCCCGCTGAACCTTGCTGTTGCACTCAAAAATGCAGGCGTGCCGATAATTGGCACAAGCCCTGAAGATATAGCACGCTCCGAGAATCGGCAGCTCTTCAAAGAGGTGTTAGACGACGTTGGATTAATGCAACCCCCCAACGGTACTGCGACTTCAAGTGAGGAAGCCGCACCTATTGCGGCTGCACTCGGTTACCCTGTGATTGTCCGTCCGTCGTACGTTTTAGGTGGGCGTGCCATGCAAATAGTTTACGATGAGGAACTCCTGCATGAATACATGCAGTCTGCTGTTCAAGCGTCGCCAGAGCATCCTGTGCTTATTGACAAATATCTTGAGGAAGCGATTGAAGTTGATGTTGATGCGATATCCGATGGAGACCTTACTGTCATCGGTGGAATCATGGAGCACATTGAAGAGGCAGGCATCCATTCAGGAGATAGTGATTGCGTGTTGCCACCATATACACTCGTAGATGAACAGATTGAAAACCTTAAGACATTCACGTACGCTTTGGCGAAAGCACTGCGGGTGCGTGGCTTAATGAATGTCCAATATGCCATAAAGAACGATGAGATTTATGTGCTTGAAGTGAATCCGCGTGCCTCGCGAACCATTCCATTTGTGAGTAAAGCGATTGGTGTGCCATTGGCAAAACTTGCGGCACGCGTGATGGCAGGCAAGACGCTTGCTGAAGTCGGATTTACACGCGAGATTGAACCCGCGTATTTCAGCGTCAAGGCACCAGTATTTCCCTTTAACCGCTTTCCCGGCTCAAACACGCGCTTGGGACCTGAAATGAAGTCGACTGGAGAGGTTATGGGAATTGATACAGATGTTTCTCGCGCCTTTGCGAAGGCACAAAAGGCGTGTGGTTATACGCTGCCTATCGGCGGTAAGGTTTTTATCAGTGTTAAAAATAAAGACAAGCGTGCCATTATCTTCATTGCCAAGAAACTGACTGACATGGGCTTTGAACTCATCGCCACACATGGGACAGCAAAGGTACTGCTCCGCAACGGAATGGAGCCAGAACTCGTTTTCAGTATCGGTAAAGGCAGACCGACGATTCACGATTATATCAAAAATCATGCGGTAGATTTAATTATCAATACACCAACCGGCGATTTGCATCGTCCCAATGAACTCCTAATTCGCGAAATGGCGATAGCGCATGATATTCCGATTTTCTCAACGATACCCGGTGCAGCAGCAGCCGTCAACGCCATTGATGCGTTGCAACGTGGAGATATTACAGTCACGCCTCTTCAAGATTATTTTCAAATGCTTTAATAGTTATCGGTTATCAGTTTTCAGTTAAGCGTATGTCAGTTGCAAGCGTTCTCACCTACTATAAGGAGTTACCGACAACCTTGACCAAGAACTCGTCTACAGATAATTTTGCTAAAGCGCGAGTTCTTGGTCAAAACTGACAACGATAAAAAGGATATACAAATGGCGAACGATTCTATACAAAGAAATACTCGATGGGTTCAGACCTTTGATCGAATCCTTGAAATGCTGAACCTTGACCCAGACCGTCCGGTGAGTGTTTTACAGATTGAAGACGGTAGGGAGGTTGTCGTTGTACAACCCAATGCCTTCACCATCTCGCGTATTTACGCGACCGGTCGACCCGATGGTATGCGTCCGCACGGTATGGATTCCTATTATGATTATTTCTTCGCGAAATTGAAAACTTATGAAGAAGAACACAACACGCATGAAGGATTTCAATTAGAGTCGGAGGAATGGGAAATGCTCTTTGAGGAATCTTTTCATCGATACACCCGCTATCTTCTATTTGCAGGCATCAAACGGTGGAAGGATGTCCGGCGTGATACTGCTACCAATATCGCTGTAACGAATTTGGCACGCCAATGCGCGCCCTCCGAAATTGCTTGGCGGAGTTACCAGTATAAGGGCTATATGCTCATGATGCACAGCATCGCCAATGCAGAATTGAGTCTACAGGAAGACGACACAACGACAGCACTACAACACATTGACACAGGGATTCGACAGATTGGAGAATTCTGCGGTGAATGTTTACGCGAGGAACACGGCGAGGCAGAGAATATTACGCGTGAACGCTATCTCAGTAATCTCATAGAATTTCGATCCGATTTGGAATCACTTGATACAGAGGAGACTGACGCAGAAAGTGACGAAGAGGATATTTTGGCAGAGTTGGAAAGATTGCTGAACGAAGAAGATGCGTAGTGTGGTATCTGTGAGAGTTATTTAAGGGCACATCGGGACTATGGTTAACATTAAAGTGTCCCGAGTCCTTTTTAAAAAAAGTTAATGTCGTAGAATGTTATACCTCGTCTTCGTATGGTGCTTGTACGAGGATGCCTCCAAGAAATAAAAAGGCGATACCTCGAATTAACACATGCAATTGGACCCCAAGGTCTAAGAAAAGACCTACTGGAAAGGCAATTATTGAAAAAAAGAATAGGTAACTCGCGATTGAGTTTCCCCACGAATGAAGTGCGGAACCGTAACAAAGTAATAGCAGTGCACAGAGAAACGCCCCCGTCATAAAGAGTGCTTCGCCCCACTCTGCCCAGAGCTCATAAAGTGATGTGCCAATTGCAGCAGTAGGTGCACCGGCAAGTTCGGATAATGAGTTTAATGGCGCAGTTTGCGAACAGTGGGCGATCAGTTCTATGATAATCCAAGGGATGGCGAAGCTTGCTCCCAAAATACTTCGCGAACTCGCTTCGGAAGAGAGTAAACCGTAACCGGCTAATAGGGTTGGTACAAGTAAAAGTGTCGTAACGACCCCTATTCCGTGAAAAATCCCGATTTTTCCCAAGTCTGGTGAGAGTGAAGAAATAGACGATAAATCGAAAATAAACCAAATACTTGACGCAAGCATAAGGAAGCCGCTCAAGATACCAGTAAGCCCGCCGAGTCTATACAGCGAGCTGAGTTTTTTATCCATTCATTCCTCCGAAAAAGTGCAAATAAAATTCTTCGTCCTGCATGTTATAATAGCATAATCTTAATAGTTTACCCGAATTCAAAATTTTAAACAAATATTTTTTTCAATTATAGTAAAATCCGAAAATATGTTTACAGTTCGTCAGGGAACAAGAGCCCCATTATCGCTGGCGAGGTTTGGAACCTCGCCATAGCCTCATTACCGCTGGCGAGGTTTGGAACCTCGCCATTGTGTTGGTGTATAGGTAATTACGGGTTTTACTACAAAAACCTCGAGCGGAATCTTAAGAATATCTGTGGAAGGTGCTCGCATTATGAATGCCCAGAAAACCATACTTATTGTAGACGCCGACCGGACTGAACGTGAACTTGTCTGTGAGACGCTTGCAGGTAAAGGATTTCGTCTCGTTGTTACAGGGAACATGTATCAGGCATTTCATCAAATTGAGCACCTCAAGGTAGATATTCTCGTTGCACAACTGAGAGCAGAGCGCATTGACGGATTAACGCTGTTAGAAGCGGCGGCACAGCATCACCCAGATGTAGGTGTGGTTTTCATTACGGAACCCAACGTTCTGGAAACTGATGTCGGTATTAAAGCGATGCTCGCCTACAAAGACACCTATTTCCTACCGAAGCCGGTTAATCCTGTGCATCTGACAGCACTTCTGCATAGAATGCTGGAAAATCAACGCCTTGCCTTTGAAAATCGGCAGTTACAGTCACAAATAGATGAAAGAGAAGGCTTGCGGCGACTGACAGGGAATTCCCCTCAAATCACCAAAATTCGCGACATGATCACCCAGATCGCGCCCACAAAAGCAACTGTAATGATTTATGGGGCACGTGGTACGGGCAAAGAACTGGTCGCCCGCGCGATTCACCACCGGAGTTTGCGACACGGTTCTCTTATTGCCTTTAATTGTGCGACGCTCAACGAGAACCTCGCCGAATCCGAACTCTTCGGTCATGAACGTGGCGCGTTCAGTGGGGCGTATTATCAACGCAAAGGCAGATTTGAGCTTGCACACGGTGGTTCCCTTTTTCTTGACGAAGTCTCGCAGTTGAGCCTATCTAATCAAGCCCGTCTTTTGCGTGTTCTTGAAGAACGCGAGTTTGAACGGGTCGGTGGGGACAAAACAATTCAGGTTGATGTCCGTGTTATATGTGCCACGAACCACGATTTGGAAGCCGCATCCGAAAAGCGAGAGTTCCTCCCGGACCTCTATGATCGACTTAACGTAATCCCTATCCATCTCCCGACACTTCAGGAACGTATTGAAGATGTCCCACTTCTCGTTAAGGATTTTCTTGAAGAATTTTGTCGGCAGAACGGTAAGGCTCTGAGAACTATAGAACCCGAAGCTATCAGGACCCTAATGAAATATGACTGGCCGGGAAATGTACGCGAATTGAAAAACTGCATTGAAGGTATTGTTGTGATGTCCACGCAATCGACCATTCAACAGAACCATTTGCCCGAACGTATTCTCAATGCAACAGGGACCGAGTTTTCAAACTTACTTTCAGTTCCCAATGTCTGGGAGACAGCGGATCCGACTGAGAACGGTCAGCCTTTAAATGTGAAAGTTGGGATGTCATTGGATGAAATTAACCGGGAGGCACTGCGTGCTACCCTTGAATCTGTGGACAATAACAAAGCAAAAGCCGCAGAAATCCTCAAAGTAAGCCGACGAACAGTCCAACGGAAGGCGAAAGCATACGGATTGCAGGATGAATAGGAGTTGTAGCGCAGTATTTCTATTTTTCATTGTCTGTGAGACAACAATTTCTGCTTGTTCGCATAAGCCTGTTTGTAATAATCCGCGCGTTTCAAATTGGAAGCCGCCGCCTCGTCAATGATGACCACTGTGTGTGGATGCATCTGTAACGCCGATGCCGGAACTTCGGCTGTGATTGCTCCCTCTACAGCGTGGGCAATTGCCTCTGCTTTCGATTCACCACTTGCCATAAGTAAGCACCGTTTTGCTTCCATAATTGTGCCTACTCCCATCGTGATTGCCATTTTGGGGACTGCCTCGACAGTTCCACCAAAGTGTGGCGCGTTCGCCTCCAATGTACGCTGCGTCAGGGTCTTAATGCGGGTCCGAGATCCAAGGGAGGAACTCGGTTCGTTAAACCCAATGTGTCCATCTGTTCCAATGCCAAGTACTTGGATATCAATGCCACCTGCATTCACGATTGCTTCTTCGTAGTTCTCACAGAATTCTTCGTGTGCTTCCACTGTACTCTGCGGGATATGGCAATTATCGAGAGGGATATTGACGGCGTTAAAGAAGTGAGTCTCCATGAAGGTGTGGTAACTATATGGATGGTTCGGGGGGATCCCGACGTACTCGTCTAAGTTAAAAGTCGTCACAGATGAGAAATCGAGACCTTCTGTTTCGTGCATCCGTCCCAGAGCCTCATAAAGTCCAATCGGTGTGCTGCCAGTAGCAAGCCCCAGAACGAGATTCGGTTTCTTTAGGAGCGCGTTTCGGATGATTTCTGCCGAAACTGCTACAAGCTGCGCATAGGTCGGTTGAATAATAACTTCCATTTATTTTGTAAATGCCTCTTTCAAATGTACTGGCATTTCTTGTCCGCAATCAGAATGATAAAAGTTCTCAGTTAGATTAAAAACACAGAAACGCTTCTATTCGCTATACCATTTAATTTGGCTTAAACGTTCCCAGCGATAATTCTATCCATATCGTCGCTAATGCCGTGTACCCTGCCTTCAGGATTGTCTCCATCAACTGGTAGTTCTGCCGTCATGTAGTCATCATATCCGATCTCTTCAAATGCCACCATGACAGCGTTCCAATCGATTGTGCAGTCTTCAATCAGATAGGTGAACCGACTTTCGTTTGCATTGAAACCCTTGACGTGTACTTTAGAAATACGACTTCCGAGAGAGCGAATCCAATGTTGTGGATATCCGTACAACACAATATTGCCGACATCGAAATAGGCTGTTATCGTCTCACTCTCGAATTCATCAAGGTACTGTGAGAATTCCATCGGGCTGAGTAGAAATTTATTCCAAACATTCTCAAGGGCAATTGTAATATCTTTTTCTGCTGCTGCTGGAATCAACTTACGAATTTCTGTTTGTGAACGTCTATATGCTGCTTCATAGTTGGTTGCCTCGTTGACAACAGCCGGAACGAGCAGAACAGCGTCCGCACCAACAGCCGTTGCGGTTGCTATGGAATCAAGCATTCCATCTCGCGATTCAGCACGCACCGCATCATCTGCATCGGACAGCGGACATGCCCAGTGTTTGCTGTTCATTACGCTGAACACTTCCAACTGGTGTTGTGTTGCGATCTCTTTTGTTTGCAGTCTATCGGTATCGTTGTCAAGGGTGCCAATTTCAACGCCGTCAAATCCGGCTTCTTTCGCGAGTTTAAATCGCGCTTCGGTTGAATTGCCGGGTAATGAGCCTATACATATTCCTTTTTTCATTTATCGTTCCTTTGTGGCTTGCGCTGCCTGAATTTTCGATAGTAATTTTGCGTATGCGTCCGCCTCTGGTGCCAACGCGATGGCTTGATGAATCGCTTCTAACGCTTGGGCATATTGTGCGTTGCGGTAATAGGTGTACGCGAGCGTGTCGTAATGTCTCGCAGTTGGAGCCAAGGAGACAGCATGTTTAGCTAAGTCAATCGCCTGTTGCATCTCTTTACCAAGTCCCGCATAGACACGCGCCAAGTTGTTATACCCTTCTGCTGCTGTTTTGTCCACAGCGATGGCTTGTTTGAATACCGAAATTGCTAATTCAAACTGCTGCTGGTTGATATAAATGGCACCTAACTTCAGCCATACCTGGGCATTGTCTGGGGCGACTTCTGCGGCTTTCTGGTAGGCAAGAGCCGCTTTTTCAAACGCCCGCTGTTTGATGAACACTTCGCCAAGATGAGTGTATGCTGACAAATCAGACGGATGCACCTGTGTAGCAATTTTGTAAACCCGGGATGCAGCTGTTAAATTGTTATATGCCTCGTGAAGTTCCCCTAATTTGATGTAGAGCATCGGCATGTTTGGATTCTCGTAAAGTGCCTCCCGAAACTGGTGTACCGTATCCTCATAAGTTTTCAGGTGTTGAAACTGTGCCATAGCGACCTTGGCTTGTTCACTATTTCCAAGTTTCCGATACGTGAGGGCGCGGCGGTAATGTGCTTGTGCCCAATATTGGTTGCGCACGAGTGCAGCGTCGTAATATTCTATTGCCTGTTGCAAGCGATTCTGTAGTTCTGAAACCCTTCCCAACCCATAATAAGATTCAGTATGGTTTGGATTCAGGCGAATCCCTTCACGATAAGCATTTTCAGCTGCATTCAGTCGATGTTGAAGCACATACACGTCACCGAGATGAATGTGTGCTTCTGCAGTTTCGGGTAACAGTGTGAGTGCTTGTCTGAGATGATTTTCAGCAGACGATAATTTACCTTGTGTCTTGTAAACGATCCCTAAATGCAGGTGAACGTTCCCGTGCACCTTTTGTGGTGCTGTCAGTGCCAATGCTTTGTGATATGCCGTCACTGCCTCGCTCAGATTATTCAGTTCTTGATGGACAATACCGATGTAGCATTCGGCAAGGCTGCCAACACTTTCGGATGTTGAAAATTCTCTTCGGATAGATTGGAATTCGGCGAGTGCCAGATCGTACTGTTCCGCATCAAGGTAGCGAACACCGCGTTCAAATCTGCTGTTGAATTCCTGCTCAGCGTCACACCACCCTTGCATCAGTGAAAACCGAGTAAGTAGAACGACATAAAAAAGCAGGCTTATGAAGGACAGACGACATTGATGCGTAAACATGCGGGGATGAAAGAGTAGGTATGGGACGGCACGGGAGCCGTCCCTACATTTCAGGGTGTGAAATTAGTCACGACGCTTTTTCAGTTGCCCCCACGTAGTGGCAACCTTGTCTTCAGGTTCAACAGGAAGCAGTCCTCCGTCCATAATGTCTGTAACCTCTTTCGCACTGACAGCTCTGTCGTAGACGTAGAGATCGTCAATATAGAACTTCGCAGCGTTATACCCCGTTTTACCGATGTAAAGTTTCTCGTCCCCTTGCGCGTGATCTTTCGGAACAGCTATTTTCACAACTTCTTTTCCATCAACATAGAACTTCAACTCGGCATCCTCTTTGACACCTGCAATGTGATACCATTTACCGGTATCAAATGTGTCGTTTTCTCCGTCGGGACCTGCGCAATGCGTGCCTGCGTTACCGGGATTAAACCGATAGTGGATGTGCAGCGGCACACGGTTACAAGTCCATATACCGGGTGAACGGTCAGAGCCGGGTGCCTTTTTCGCTATAATTTGATCCCAGCCACCAGAGTTCGGATCCGTAAAGTTGAGCCAGAAGAGATAGGAGTTGTCCCCATAATCTGCTAACTCTTTGAAGGAATCAACTTGTACACTGTCCCCGGGCTTTGCGAATAACATTGAGCCTTTACCGTGGACGACTTCATCCTTGACGATCTTCGCGCCATCAACTATTTCACCATCATTTCCACCGCCGGTTTCATCTTCAAGATTTCCACCTTTTGCTTCATCGAAACTGAAGTAAAGGATTAAACCCTTATCTTCGACCTTTGCGGCATCTGTGGTGAGTGCGCTGCCTATTATTAAGAGGGCAACGGCGAGGACATACATAACTAAACGCATGAGTAAACCTCCTCATGTCTAAAAGAAAATTAGCGTACCGTGCGAGTCGCCTATAGTCTGTGGCTTACAAGCCTACTGTGAAAGAATAAGAGACCCGCGTTTTAACTCACGCAGATATAATACACTAAAAAACTTAAATGTGTCAAGGAAAATCTGCGTATGGAATTTTCTGATACGCAGCTCTCTTTGCTGGCGAGGTTTGAAACCTCGCCCAGCAGTGGGCGGACCTTAAGGTTTACCAGAAACTTGCGTAAGTCCTATTTAAAACGAAGAGGGATTAGAGATGGATGGAATTCAAGGCAGTTGTTGTGTTGCTGTGGACTTTTTGTTTACTGTAGCAACAGAGGATAGGTTTGGCTCTGGGAAGCAGTAAAAGCTGTGACGGACAGGCAGGCGCAGATAGGAAAATAAATGTGGGACGACGTGAGAGCCATCCCACATTTTATGGTGTGAAATTAATCACGATGTGTTTTCAGGTGTCCCCACGTCGTAGCGAGCTTGTCTTGCGGTTCCACAGGGGTGAGAAGACCACCCTCCATGACGGTTGCTACCTCATCAGCACTGAGTGCTCGGTCGTAGATATAGAGGTCATCAAGGTAGAATTTCGCCGAGTTATAACCCGTTTTACCGATATAGAGTTTCTCTTCGCCTTGCGCGTGACTTTCCGGAACAGTCTGTTCGTCGACCACTTCGCCATCAATGTAAAACTTGAATCCGTTACCTTCTTTGATACCAGCAATATGGTGCCAATCGCCGGTGTCAAAGGCATCACCTTCGCCGTCAGGACCGACGCAGTGGCTCCCAGCGTTACCTGGATTGAACCGGTAGTGGATGTGCAAACTCACGCGGTTACAGGTCCAGATACCGGGCGAACGGTCAGAGCCTGGCGCTTTTTTCGCGATGATTTGATCCCAGCTGCCGGAGTTCGGCACGGTGAAATTGAGCCAGAAGAGATAGGAATTGTCTGTATAATCTTCCAATTCTTGAAATGATTCGACCGACACACTGTCACCGGGTTCGTCGCATAACAGGGATCCTGTGCCGTAGACGACTTCATCGGACATAATATCCGCTCCATCGATCATGCCATCGTTTCCGCCGCCTGATTCATCTTTAACTGTATTACCATCTGCTTCATCGAAACTGAAGTAAAGAATTAAGCCGTCGTCTTGGACTACAGCGTGTGTGGTGAGTGCACTGCCGACTATTAGTAGCGCAGCAGCAATTAGATACATGATTAAACGCATGAGTAAACCTCCGCATGCCTAAAACATATTGATGTGCTATGCGAGCAGCTTGCGTTAAGGTAGGTTTCCAACCGACCCCTTAAATAAAAGCACCCGCGTTTTAACTTAAAAGATATGATACACGAAAAAACTTAAATATGTCAAGAAAAATTTATATCCACACATCTTGCATTTTCTATTACGAATGGATGATGTCTGGTTTCAGATATGTTACAATTAAAAGATTCTGATTCTACCGGTGCATAAAAATTCTTTGACATACCGTTATCTCTATGTTATGCTAAGATGCACTTTAGTCAGTATAAATGAATAATACTAAATCGACGCTGAAAGGGATGCCTAAAATGCAGGGGACCAATAATCAACCCATCTATGTCGTTGCGATCTGTGGGAGTCTACGGCAAGGTAGTTCAACACATGCCGCACTCCAAATCGCTCTTTCCGCTGCGGAAGAAGCAGGTGCCGAAGTTGAATTGCTTGAACTCAGCGAATACGACCTCATTTTTCAAGGTTCTGTAGCAAGTGAAAGCGAATATCCACCGGGCGTGTTCAGACTACGGGAAAAGGTGAAACGGGCACACGGCATTCTTCTCGGATCGCCCGAATACCACGGCAGCTTCAGCGGTGTTCTTAAGAGTGCCCTTGATTTAATGGGATTTGATGAATTTGAGAATAAGGTTATTGGGCTTATTGGCGTGTCCGGTGGACGAATGGGAGCGGTGAACGCGCTTTCGATGTTACGGACGGTAGGCACTGCCCTTCACGCTTGGGTTGTGCCGAATGACGTATCAATCCCGAATTCATCTCAAGCGTTTGATGCGAACGGTAATTTACACGATGCTGAATTAACGACGCGCGTTAAGGCGGTAGGCAAGCAGGTTGTTGAATTTGCCTCCCTTCGGAATTCAGCTTAATAGCAGTCGGCTCTCGGGTATCAGCCGGCGGTAAAGAGATGTTTGTGGCAGTTCCGAAAGCCTCTTGACCTTAACCATCAACGCGAAGAAACACCCAAGCAAAAACCCTCTGATATAAATGTTAAAGCACGAGTTGATGGTTAAAGCCGAAGACTGAAAGCCGATACCCCCTAAAAATGAAAACTATACATAACTGGAATGCATGGATCGGCACAGACGAGGCAGGAAAAGGTGATTATTTCGGTCCGCTTGTCGTCGCAGCCGTTTATGTGGACAGAGACTGTCGAGAAATCTTCTCCGATTTGGGCATTACTGATGGAAAAACGCTGTCAAATCGTCGTATCCGGGACCTTGCCGAATTGATGCACGATCAGTATGAACGGCATATTGTTGTTGTAGAAAGAATGCCCACTGAATATAACTCCCTTTATACCAATCTCCGCAGACGAGGGCAGAATCTGAACCACCTTCTTGCATCACTCCATGCGGAAGCGATTCATACCTTAGCGACTCGGATAGGTGCGAAATACGCACTTGTTGACAGGTTTTCTAAAGATGATCTCATCACACAGCAGCTGCACCAGCGAGTGAATGGAGAGCCTCGTTTACAGCATTTAACCTCTCGCGCCCCTTTGGGGATGGAGATAAAGCAGATTCCAAAAGCAGAACGCGACATTGCTGTTGCTGCCGCCTCTATTATTGCTCGTGACGCTTTCTTGAGTGGCATGGAAACACTTTCCGAAAAATATGAAATACAATTACCGAGAGGTGCGTATCAGGTCGTGGAAGCAGGTAGAGAGTTTATTTCGCTGCATGGCAGTGATGCATTAGGGGACGTTGCTAAACTCCACTTTAGTCTAACAGATGCTGTCCGTGCTTCGGAGACAACTAACTTATTTTAGATTTTTATAGCACGAGAAAAGTTATGGAAGAATTGTTTAGTGTTCATTACGGCGAAGTTGGACTCAAAGGCAAAAATAGAGTGTTTTTTGAGAAACGACTTACGAATAACATCAAACTCGCGCTGCGTGGCACAGGATATGCAGAGGTAGAGCGGCTGCATGATAGAATTCTTGTTCACCTTGAACAACATGCTGATACCACGGAAATTAAAAGACGCTTGCAGCAAGTTATGGGCATCGTTTATTTTGAACTCGCTTGTCGTGCTGAGAGGGATATTACCGCGATTAAAGAGGTGGCGTTACGGCAACTCCAAAATGTCTGTTACGAGTCCCTTAAGGTTGAGACGAGACGGACAGATAAAACGTTTCCATTAACCTCTCCGCAGGTGAGTGCGGAGGTCGGTGGGTATCTCATCAAGGAAACAGGTGCGCGTGCCGATATGCATAATCCCGACCTGGTTTGTTGGGTTAAAATAACACAAGATGGGGCTTATATCTCCACAGAGAAGATTCAAGGGATTGGTGGATTACCGGTGGGCGTGAGTGGTAAAGTACTTGTTATGTTGTCCGGTGGAATTGATTCTCCAGTCGCCGCATGGCAGATGATAAAACGTGGTGCAAAAGCCGTTTTTATTCACTTTTACAGTTATCCCTATACCGATAAGGCTTCCTTGGAGAAGGTCATCGAACTCGCTCAGATTTTGGCGGTGTCAAACTACCGCAGCGCGGTCTATCTTGTTCCATTTGCTGAGTTACAGCAAGTTATCGTCGCTTCAACACCTGCTCCGTTCCGGGTCCTGTTGTACCGGCGAATGATGACGCGGATCGCTCAACGCGTCGCGACTATGGTGAATGCAGAGGCACTCGTCACTGGCGAAAGCCTCGCACAGGTGGCTTCCCAGACCTTAACAAACCTCCGAACAATTGAAGCGATTGCCGACATCCCGATTCTGCGTCCACTCATCGGTGAGGACAAGGCTGAAATTATTGAAAAGGCACAACGTATAGGCACTTTTGACGTGTCTACACGTCCACATCAGGATTGTTGTTCCCTTTTTGTCCCCAAGCATCCTGCTACCCGCGCTTCGCTTACTGAATTAGCCGATGCAGAATCAGGTTTGGATATAGAAACACTGGTTGAAAACGCATTGAACAATCTTGAGAAAACAGTTGTCGGTTAATAGTTTTCAGTAACTCGTTTGTAGAAGGAAAACGTTTGCAACTCGCTTAACCGAAAACTGACAACCGAAAACCGAAAACTATGAGAATACTACTCATTCGGCTCAGTTCCCTTGGCGACATCGTGCTTACGACACCGGTTATCCGAGCTGTCCGTTCCCATTTTCCGGATGCGTACATTGCTATGCTTGTCGCAAAGCAGTCGGCAGATGTCCTCCGAGAAAATCCGCACCTTGATGAAATAATTACGTTTGACCGGTTCGCTAAAAACAAGGATACGGGTGAGATGTTGCGGGTCGTCCGTATCCTACGCGAACGGAAATTTACACTGACGATTGATCTTCAGCGGAAGTTTCGCACTGAGCTGCTAATGTATCTCAGTGGTGCCGCCGAGCGTGTTGGAAAAGGTAGATTCTGCACCGTCCGCGTCCGTGAGCGGGGAAACAAGCACGCTACAGCACATTACTTCGATCTGTTATATGCAGTCGGAATTCCAGCGGTAGATCAGAGATTGGAAATGTTTTTCGCGTCATCTGAACGCGCAGATGCCACACAGCGATTTGACGCTGCAGGCATTACTGAGACCGGTTTAAAGGTGGGACTCTTTCCGGGGGCAGGCTGGAAGTTACGCGAATGGATGCCCGAACGCTTCGCAGCTATAGGGGATAAGCTGGTCCAACATTTCAACGCTGATGTCCTGATTTTTGGTGGACAAAGGGAAACGGAACTCGTACATACCGTTGTGAATCTAATGGACGCGCGTGCCTTTGCATTTGCGGGAAACCTTCAGATTCGGGAGTTAGCCGCCTGCATCGAAAAGTGCGATCTCTTTCTCACCAATGACACCGGTCCTATGCACATTGCCGCAGCGGTGGGGACCCCCACCGTGTCTCTATTCGGTCCTGGGAACCACATCCGATTTCAACCGCTCGGCGAGTTACACCAAACTATCCGCCACGCTGTGCCCTGCAGCCCCTGTAAGCAATTCACGGATAAGTGCAAGGATAATATCTGTATGAAAGGGATTGGTGTAGATGAGGTATGGCAGTCCGTTTCTCGCACACTTGAGAGAACCTGACAACAGGGATTAGACCTTTCCTTTATCCGCAGGCCGCCTCAAAGACGCGTAGATGGTTTTCACCGAGCACCTTTCGTATATCGTCATCGGAATAGCCACGCTCGCTCAGACCTTCTGCAATTTTGAAGAATTCACTGGCATCTTTGAGCAGGTCGCCACCACCGTCAAAATCCGAACCGATCCCGACGTGGTCGATGCCAGCGATGTCAATTGCATAGGCGATGTGGTTAAGCAATTGCGCCAGGGGGGGCATTTTTTGCCAGCCGTCCACAGTGATAAACCCCGGGACGAAGGTGATTCCTACAACGCCGCCGTTGGCTGCTAAGGCTTTCAGCTGCTCGTTACTCAAGTTCCGCGGGTGACGACACAACGTTTTGCAGTTGCTATGAGAGGCGATGACGGGGTATTCCGAGATTTCCAGAACGTCCCAGAAACCACGCTCGCTAATATGGGAGACATCCACAAGCATTCCAAGACGGTTCATCTCTTTGACCAATGCCATACCGAATCGCGTCAAACCGCCGCCAAGGTCCTCCTCGTCGTTTCCTGTTGATGCCCATGTATTCAGGTTATGTGTCAACCCGATTGAGCGGACACCAATTATATAGAGTGAACGGAGGATATTCAGGCTCCGTTCGACGGCTTCGCTGTTTTCAATGACGAGAACTGCAGCGAGTTTACCTGTCGCCTTTGCTTCACGAATATCGCTCGCCTTCCGTGCGATACAGATGTCATCCGTGTTTGCTGTCACCTCTGCATCGAACCAACCGAACGCATCTAACGCATAAGCGAGGTGATTTTTCCATGCGCGTGTCACGTCAACAGCGAAAAACGCTGCATCGATGCCACCCTGCCGCATTTTTGGAATGTTAAGTTGGATACCAACGGCTTCCTCTCCAGAGGGGACAGGACCGCGGAGATAAGCGATAGTGCCAGTCAACTCCGAGGGATTTTGGACGTTTTCATTGTACGGGTTGGCTGACCCAATCCCTACGCCTCGGCGGATATGCGCCACGATAGCATCGTTGTGTGAATCGATAACGAGAGACTGCTCATGTAGCGTCGAAATCTGGGGGGTTGATCCTGTTTGTTCGTTTTTCTTTTTCATAGTTTTAATGTAGGGGTTGGGTTACCCAATCCCTAATCTAATATCGTTTGTATCGTCCGCTCGGCGATATCGGGGGTAACCCGTAAAGTTGTTGCGACGGTATACGGGAGTTGATGTTGCGTGACGTAGTCAGATAAATTAATAAGCGTTTCGGTGATTGCATCCGGAGCAACAGCGGATGGCCGGTAGTTGATTTGCAAACACTCTAACGCGTGGCGGTACTGCATCCACGGTTGCGATTGGAGCACAGCCATCAGTAAAATACCGAGCCCTACCAATTCGCCGTGTAAAACTGTTTCTCCATTTGTTGTTTCGTCGATGGATGATAAATGGTTCTCAATTGCATAGACAAAATGGTGTTCGCTCCCTTCTTCAACACGGCTATGCCCACATAGATAGCAGACCTGCACCTCCATACAGAGCAGGTCGAGTAGAAGCTTCAACCCTGTAGGGGTACCGCTACCAATTTCCCGTGCGTTATCTAAGAGGGTTTGGAGAAGGGTGCCTCCTATATCAATCGCTTGTGGTGTGACCCGCTGAGTTGATGGATTCGCACCCATCTTTTCGGCTTCCTGCCAATCCCACATTGCTGTTGCAATTGAGAGGACATCTGCAGCACCACTTGCTCGCATTGAGGCGGGCGCGTTGCACAAGACATCCATATCTATGATAACGGTGTCAGGTGCTTTTGAGGGAAGATAGTGAACGCATCCATTTTCTCTAACGCCTGTTGCATTCGTCAAAAAAGCATCTGTTGACAGAATAGTAGGAAGAGCGATCAGCGGAAGTCCGTTTGCTGCGGCAACGTACTTAGCAGTGTCAATCGCCAAGCCCCCACCAATACCGTAAATGACTTCACCCGCGCACGCTTCTGCGAGTGCTGTCATATCCGCCTTCGTATTTCCGTCAACATAGATAGTCTGTTGCGAATGGACATCAATACCCTTGACGGCTTCCCATGCTGGCTCTGTTGTGAAAACGACTGCTTCGCGCCGTTCCTTAATGTCAGCAAGGGAGCATCTCACAATACTCGGCAATCGTCCAATTTTTTCATGAGAACAATCATCTAACAACATCAGAACCCTCTTATGAGATTCGAGCGACTTTACTTGATTGACGATGGCAACTCCACGAGATATATCTGTCGGGAACCTTCGTGAACCGAGTCGAAGGTAATTGTTTTTCCATCAGGTGCCCAACGTGGGTGTAAATCGCATCGAATATCTCCAACGAACTGTTCTTCGTGGTGGAATTCACCCAAGACAATTTTTCGGTTTTCAGCGATATTGTAAACCATGAGTTGCGCCAAACGCTCTGTCCCGCGAGGGTATGTATCACAAAGCAACCATTCTCGATTTGGTGAGAATGAAGCGTGTCCATCGTTCGGCAAGACCCCGCGCCCGAGGGGTGTGAAGTCGCGCAGCCCATCTGTAAATTCAACGAATCCCATCTCGCCCAATATGTCTGATGAAACAAGAATCCGCGTGGGTGTTCGCCAATCGAAATGGGAAACTCGGTAGCCGAATGGAATTTGCATTTCCAAATCGGAACCGTCGGGGTTCACTGTCCAGAGCGAAGTGTAAAATCCTGTTTCCTGTCGAACTCGGCAGAAGAATAGGAGACGCGTTCCATCTGTATTGAACAGAACGTGATTAAACCATGTCCGCTTCCCTACCACCTGTTTGTCTCCACTCGCTCGGATGACATCGGCAATAGAGAGAACAAGCTTTGAACTCCCGTTTTGGAGGTTGAGTTGATATAAGCCATCGTCCTCCGGTTGCGCTTCAACGTCAGTGGATTTAGTGTCTGTAGCGTAGCCGACAACGGCGCGGCAGTGCGCCATCCGTCCGTAGTTCAAGCCAATCGCGAGCGGCGCAGTTGGCGACACTGCAGCGATCGCACCCTGAATCGTTCGGACAGTACCTGTGGTTGGATTCATCGTACGTGACACAAGTGTGCCATCTTCCCAATCATTGAAGGTGAATTCCGCGCCAGCACCGCCCTTAATCCAATGCATCATACTTCCCTGTTGGAGATTAAAAGCGGAGGTTTTCGCGTGCGGGATAAATTTGTGCGTGTCCCGATGGATTAGCCCAACTGTTGCAACATCTTCGGGCAGCGGACGGTGGGTATGAAAATCTGTCTCTAATGCGAGATGATACCTTGTGGTACTATCCCAAGGATTAATACCGTAATACCCGAAGAAATGGTGTTTTGGACTCGCAGATAACCTTTTTACCTTCATATAAACAATTCAATTAATTTGACTTATGCGTTACATTATGGTATATCATACCCCTAAGACATCGATTGATTTCAGATATAGTGTCATCAAAATAGTCATCATAACATGATTGTTTTATTGATTAGGAGCGAATTTTGAAACCGAAAGATGAATTTTATCGTTTTCTCATTTAGTTAACACTGAAAAAGAGAAAGATACGTGGTTCCTCTGAATAAAAATTTGGTACCTTCCTTAATGTAGCGCGCACTAAGCCTTTTCGTATTCTTAACCACAGACGATCCAGGCGATACAAAAAATGCAGTTTGTAGCAAAAACAGATACAGGTAAACTTCGTGAGCGAAACGAAGACCTATATTATTTTGATGCGCAGCTCCAGTTGTTTGCCATTACTGATGGTATGGGCGGGCATGAGAGCGGTGACATCGCAAGCCGTATTGCTCTCGAAATTATTCAGAATTGGGCACAAGCCCAAGTGTCTCCACACACCGATTTGGGCCCCATGAAAAGGCTTGAAGTTCTGACTGAACTTGCCGAGGAAGCAAATCAGCAGATCTATAGTGCTTCTGAAAGTAGTCGCAAAGCACGCGGCATGGGTACAACTCTTATCGCAGGCTTCGTTACGTTTAGTTACCTCACTTATGTTCACGTCGGTGATAGTCGGCTCTATGTTTTACGTGATGAAAAACTGACGCAGATAACGACAGACGACTCTTTCGTTCAAAAAATGGTCGAAAAGGGCGAAATAACAGTGGAGGAGAGTCGTACGCATGAAAAACGAAATATTATTACAAAAGCCATCGGTTTGATGCCAACCGTCGCCGTCAATGCCGATGCTTATCCACTTGTCCCGGGGGACATTGTTCTCGCTTGTACCGACGGCTTACATGACTTAATTATCGATGACCGCGAGATTGCTGAAATTATCTTGGCTGCCGATGATATTGAGACGGCAGGCGAGGAACTCATCAACAAGGCACTCGATTATGGTGGCACCGATAATGTCACGGTTCTTCTCGTTGCTGTCGATTAATCTACCCCCCGGTATGTAAACAGTCCCTTTCCTTTTCTTTCCCACAGATTTTTTAACAACGTGTCTCACCAAAACGCAATCTATGCCTCTGGCGTGTCCTCCTCATGTTCACCAAAAACCAATGCGCCATCTGGGTCTATCTCTTTCTCCCATGTCTCTTGATGTGAGGGTATCGTTAATTCTGGCAAGTCAATCCTGCCAGCTTCAGCCCATAAGCGTTCAAGATTATAGTAGGCACGCCTCTCGGCAAGAAAGACATGCACAACGAAATCAACATAGTCTAATAAAATCCAATCTGCTTTGCGCTCACCCTCCTGATGCCAAGGTCGCTGTTCCCACTTAGTTTCAAGTTCTTCAAGAACTGCCTGTGAGATACCTTCTATCTGTATATCCGAGACACCGCTGAAGATTGCGAAAAAGTCTGTGAAACCATCGAGTTCACGGAGATCAAGGATAATTCCGTCTTGTGCGCGGCGACTCATCGCTGCAGCTGCAGCGGCTTTTACCATATCTAACGTGTTCTTTTCATTTTCCATTATGTTTCCTTCCAGGTTTCAAGTCCTTTCTATACGACGGCACGCGAAGATCACCCTTATTCTTCAATCTCACGACTCTCTAACGTGCTGTTGTAGGTGTGAAGTGTATTCGGGTGAATCAGCACCCCTTTCTCCAGAAGATGCGCAATCTTTGAACGCGCTACGTAATGTACCGCCCGCTTCAATGCTGTATAAGCCAGTTCCCTCGCCGTATCTGCCTCTTTGTGGGTCCGTGTCGGTTCTGCAAAGTCCGCGACGTATAGGACCTGTGAGAGAAGCCCCATTGATGGGCTGCCTGTTGTATGATTCCGAATGGCTTCAAGTATCTCAAGTTCAGTTACAGCAAACTTTTCAATTGCGAGTTTTACACCGATGAATGGATGCAGAAGCGATGAATTTGACTTTTCAATTGGATCGAGATGAATTTCATAGCGTTTGACTTCGCTGTATAATTCTTTAGGACTCATCCATTTTGCGCTGTCGTGTAAAAGCGCAGCAAGGTTGGCATGCCAGACATTTGCGCCGTGAACACGTGCGAGGTCAATTGTCATTTCTTGTACAGAGAGAACATGCTGGAAACGTTTCTCGCTCAGCTTGTCTGAAAGATACTCTTGAATTTCAACTGACTTTGGGTGTGCCCGGAGTTCTGCTAATGTACAATCCATTTAATTTTTGTTAAATTCTTGAACTTCGTTAACCTTGCTCAGTTAGTCTGTGTCGTCATCAATGTCTGCTCCGAGTTCAACAAGGAGCTCTCGCTCGGTATCTGACAATATCATGTCCGGCAACGGAGTACGAATGGCGTATTCCTCGTTTAGCCATTTTGACAAATCTGCTGCCTTACATCGCGCACTACAGAAAGGGAAATTTTTCGGTAAAGGGGTTCCCTCTTTCCAGATAAAATCGTAGACTGCTCCGCATATACCGCATGTATGTTGCACGTTTTTTATTCCTTATTTTCTGACGCTCAGAACCTCAATTTCTTAAACGGATTTTCAGAATTATTGATACAACTGATACCGATGAATATAGGCTTGAACATCTTCTGGCACAAGATACCGGATTGAAAGCCCCTCCCGAATCCGTTCCCGAATAACCGTAGCGGATATATCAACCCCTGTTATTGGAAAGGTCGTAACTCTTTTCCTGATTTCTAATGGAACACGATTCAGATCGTAACTCGGACGTGTTGTGGCGATCATAACACATTGTGCCAACACCTCGTCAAAGTCTCTCCAGACTTTATACTCAATGAGCGAATCTGCCCCAATAATCCATGCGAGTTCGGTGGTTTCCCCATAGCGTTTTTTAAGCACTTTCAGCGTCTCAATCGTGTACGACGGACCGGCTCGTTCCAATTCAATTCGTGACACCTCAAAATGTGGATTCTCCGCGATTGCCGAGAGGACCATCTGGTACCGATGTTCCGGTTCAATAATGTCACCATCTGCTACTTTGTGTGGTGGTCTGGCAGAAGGGATGAACAGGATCTTGTCGTAGCCTAATCCTGTCCGAACCTGTTCGGCACTGATCAGATGTGCATAGTGAATCGGGTTGAATGTTCCACCCATCACAGCGATTCTATTGGTGGTCGTTTTTGGTGTCGGAATGTCCATCGGATGCAAACTTGCTTCAGGGAATCCGGCATTTTTTCGTGCTTCTTAAAGTATACGGATTTGCGCGGGAAAAGTCAACGGAAAAATCGTGTTGTGCTAACTTCCCTGTACACGAGCCTTATAATCGTCATAAGCCCTCTCAATCTGCTTCGCTGATTCTTCGGGACTGAGGAAATGGGCACCGGTCAGTACAACTGGCGGTTTTCCACGTTCTGTCAAAAGTTCAGCGACTCGGCATTTAATTGCATTGACGATCGAGAGCGTCCCAATGCTGGATGTGGGACCGACTGGATACGCCAGATTTGGGATGTCCACGACGGCATCACCCGGTGGGTTGCAGTTGTCAATCGTCAGGTCTGCAATTTCAAACAGGCGTTTGCCAGAGGCGTGTTTCGATGTCGATGAACGGCTGTGTGCGATGGAAGTCACTGCTATAAGAGGTAAGTCCCGCGCTTTCGCTCCCATTGCCATTTCGATGGGAAGGATATTTGTGCCAGAATTGGAGAACACCATCATGCAGTCGTGCGGACCGAAGGTGAAGTTGCGTAAGATCACCTCTGCGTACCCTGAAACGTTTTCCAAAAATAAGGCTTGGCGCTGCCCGTTGCAACCGACAACCTGGTTGTGGAACGTAACCGCCAATTCAACGATAGGAAAGAAACCCGGGAAGCTGCCGTAACGTGGGAAAATTTCTTCGACCGGCATACGCGAATGCCCCGATCCGAATAGATAGACGAGACCGTCTTCTGCTATTGTCTCTGCGCACATCTCAGAGGCTTGTGCGATTGCGTCGGTTTGCGTCGCCTCAATCTGTTTTAGAACGTCTTGTGCAACGTGTAGATAACGTAGATGGGAAGTACTCATAATATTTTTGTTTGCTGTCCCTTGATGGCTTAATTTGTGAATTCTTCATAGAGCGTTATAACGAAATGTGGATGTCCATTTTACCATGATTTGCGCGTTGTTGCAATCTTTTAGACTGAACTTACGCAGCACCCTTTGCTGGCGAGGTTTCAAACCTCGCCAGCGGTGTGCGGGACGTAGGTAGTTATCAGAAAATTGCGTAAGTCCTATTAGAGTAAAACCTGAAAATATATGAGCGATTGTTCAATAAAACACCTTTTCTTTTCGGGTGAAATGATAATAAAAAGGCGAGGTTAGGAACCTCGCCAATGGGTTGAAAATCGCCACACACGACAGAAATCCACACCTACTTTGAAATGAAAGTAACGTTAGAAAAGAATTTTACGTGCTTCTTCTCATAGAATAACAGTGATACACGTATTGTTCCTTTAAGGCTCTGTTTTTCGTGTACACGCGTATCTGGTATTTCGTTTGGTCATTGGACAGCCAACCGCTCCGAAACCGCGTTCTGCGTTGCTGCCATAGCACTCCGCAGTGAATGGAAATAATTCCGCTCGGCTCTCTTTATCCGTTCTTTATCGCCTTCAGTGCGTGCTGCTACGAGGGTTTCCCAGTTTAATGCCAGCATACGGTTTGATTTCTTTAGCACTCTCCAATACGCTTCTGTAGTCATTATGTCTCTCCTTATGCTATTGGTAGTGTTTTGCCTTAAGAAGATAGCGCACCGTTTCTCTTCGCACTACACTTCTCCTTCTATAAGAATAGAAACGTTAGACTACAGATTCAGGTTTCAAATGCCCGCTGAAATTTATGGTGAGGTTCGGAAGGAAATCCCACCTTCCATCCTGCCAACTTTCCAAAGCATTTTGTCGCGTCCTCTGTTAGGTTGCGCACAAGTCTTTTGCGCCATAAGTCTCATCTTCCGCCACGTCTGATATGAAATAGGCATCGGAGAGGTCTTGGGAAAAGCCGCGTCAATCGCAAAGTGTTAGATAAAGTCATTATTATTTTGTTATTTATAGCAAAAAATATGACCTAATACAACATTCGCATAAACCTTTATAATAATTGACTTTATCACAATTTTTAAGTTAATTAAAACCGAGATTTGTGATACTCTATACTATTAATAATATTAACCTATGTGAAAATATGAAGTTTCTAATTTTGGTGTCGCATGACACAACAAGACGCTAAGAAGTGATATTTTCCAAGTTCTCAAGGATATGGAGGAGCCGCGAGTCTTACGGAAAGTACTTCACTTGAAAAAATTTAAAAATTGAAAGGAACTGAAAACTATGAAACGTTTTTACACACTTTGTGTTTTTTTACTCGTTCTGAATAGCTTGCTTCTAAGTGCTTATGCCCAAGACAATGGAGTAGAGAATGAACCACCGGATCCTGCTACATGGATGCCGGATGCGAATCTCAGAAATGCAGTGAGGACTGCGCTTCATCTCAACGCAAACGAACCCCTCACACAACAGAAACTGCTAAACTTGAATCTCCTAAATGCTCCTCAGCTCGGGATAACGGATCTCACGGGTCTGGAATATGCCACGAACCTCAGCAAGTTATCGGTTGGCGGGAATCAGATTAGTGATCTCACACCTCTGGCGAACCTAACGAATCTAACAAGTCTGTATATCGGGGGCAATCCCATCAACGATATCAACCCCTTGGCACATCTAACGAACCTCAAACGATTGAAACTGCGTTGGACTCAGATTACTGACATTCGTATATTAGCCGATTTGGTAAATCTTACATACCTACGTCTTGAAGGCACTCCGATTACAGATACGTCCCCGCTTTGGAACCTTCCCAGCCTGAGTGATGTTGACATTGAGATACCGAGTCTCATCCCTGATGCCAATTTACGGGCGGCGGTGCGGACAGCATTAGGTATAGAGACGAACTTGCGCATCACAAGAGACGCAATGAAAAGCCTAACAACACTGAACGCCACTCAGCTCGGGATAACGGATCTCGCAGGTCTGGAATATGCCACAAATCTGACCCACCTATATATCACGAACAATCTTATCAGCGATATCAATCCTCTGGCATACTTAACGAACCTCAGAGCGTTATCGATTGGCGGGAACCAGATTAGTGATCTCACACCCTTGGCGAACTTAACGAATCTAACAGGTCTGTATATCGGAGGCAATCCCATCAGCGATATCAATCCCCTGGCACATCTAACGAACCTCAGGCGATTGGGAATGCGTTGGACTCAGATTACTGACATTCGTATATTAGCCGATTTGGTCAATCTTAAGTATCTACGTCTTGAAGGCACCCCGATTACAGATACGTCTCCGCTTGGGAATCTTCCCAGTTTGAGCGATGTTGATATTGAGATACCGAATCTCATCCCCGATGCCAATTTACGAGCGGCGGTGTATGCAGCATTAGGTATAGAGCCGAACTTGCGTATCACAATAAACGCAATGAGAAACTTAACAACACTGAACGCCACTCAGCTCGGGATAACGGATCTCACGGGTTTGGAATATGCCACGAACCTCAGATCGTTATCGGTCGGCGGGAATCAGATTAGCGACCTCACGCCTCTGGCGAACTTAATAGGGTTAACGAGTTTGTATATGGAAGACAATCTCATCAGTGATATCACTCCCCTTGCAAACTTGACAAATCTTAGGCAATTGGGAATGCTTCGGAATCAGGTTACCGATATTAACGTCTTGGCAGGTTTGGTCAATCTTGAGTATTTACGTCTTGCGGGGAATCCGATTACAAATCCGTGTCCGCTTGAAAATCTTCCCAACCTAACCGATGTTGATATTGAGATATCCAGTTTCATCGCCGATGCCAATTTACGAGCGGCGGTGCGGACGGCATTAGGTATAGAGGGAAGCACATGTATCACAAGAGAGGCGATGCAAGACTTAACAACCCTGAAAGCTGCTCGGCTCGGGATAACAGATCTCACGGGGCTGGAATATGCTACGAATCTGACCCACCTATATATCACGAACAATCTTATCAGTGATATCGCTCCCCTGGCATATCTAACGAACCTCAGAGTGTTATCGATTGGCGGGAATCAGATTAGCAATCTCACACCTTTGGCGAACTTAATAGGATTAACGGGTCTGTATATGGAAGACAATCTCATCAGTAATATCAATCCCTTGGCAAACTTGACAAATCTCAGGCGGCTGGTAATGCCTCGGAATCAGGTTACCGATATTAACGTCTTGGCAGGTTTGGTTAATCTTGAGTATTTACGTCTTGCGGGGAATCCAATTACAGATACGTCTCCGCTTAGAAGTCTCCCTGGGTTGACGGATGTCGATGTTTCTATCGCCTCCCCACCGCAACAGGAGAATCCACAGCCGCAAGGCGAATCAACTCACTTTGATATGGATCCGCCCCAAGATGATCGGCGACAAGACGATAGCGGCCAGTCCCAACAGCAACAATCGCCAACGATTCCGCAACCACAGTCAGGGCAACAGCAACAATCGTCAGATCCTGAACCACAGTCAGGACAACCACAACAACCGTCAACGGATCCGCAAACGCCAACGAATCAGCAACCACAACAACCGATAACGAATCCACAACCGCCAACGAATCAGCAACCACAACAACCGTCGACAGATCCGCAAACGCCAACGAATCAGCAACCACAACCGCCAGCGAATCAGCAACCACCAGCACTTCCACCATCAGAGCTCCGGCAACTGCCACCAGTGCTTGAACCCGAACCCGAACCTCCACAGGCACTACCGCAACAGCAACAACCGGAAAACGAAGAGGAGGAAGAGGACGACGAAGAAGAAGACGAAGAGGAAGAGGAAGAGGAGAGGGACTACCAAGCAGAATGCGAAGCACAAGGGGGACAGTGGTTCGATGGAGTCTGTGTCCGTCGTCCGACACCGCAGGAACTTTGCGAAGCACTCGGGGGAACATGGGATGAAGATAGCGAAACCTGTGACGGCGTGGAAGGCTGGGCCCCGTCCTATCCTAAAAACGTGTTCCTTTTGGATCGGATAACGCTTGAGCAGTTGGACCCGGCGACGTTAGAGGCACAACTTGACATCTGGTTCGCCGAAAGCGACGGGTCTGTCCTATACCTACGATCCATTGCGTTGCTTGAAAACGTTTTGGCTACGAGGCGTCCAGATAAGACGCACCTGCTTCCGAACTATCCCAACCCGTTTAACCCGGAAACTTGGATACCGTATCACTTGGCGAAACCCAGTGAGGTCCAGATCACTATCTATGATACGCGCGGCACCGTTGTACGCCACCTCAATCTTGGTCATCAGCAGGAGGGGTACTACACAAGTCGGAGCCGTGCGGCATATTGGGATGGATGCAACGATATTGGTGAAAAGGTGTCCAGCGGCATCTATTTCTACCAATTCCAAGCGGACAATGTTTCACTTCTCCGTAAAATGCTCATCTTGAAATAGGCACAATGCGTCTTTGCCTTCATTTGTTGGCGAGGGGATCCTCTATTATTGGGAAGGGGATCCTACCTCGCCTTATCCAAATACATTTTCCTTTCCAGTGGCGAGGTTTCCGAACCTCGCCTACTGATCGCTGACTGCTATCCTCTAACGGATCCGATACCGTTCAACAGCGTCCATATCAAGACTGATACCCAACCCTGGTGCATCCGATAGGTTGATTGCACCATTCGAGAGATCCATACTACCGCCAGAGAGGTCATCAACGCGGATGTGTGGAAGTTCGTCAATCGGCATTGTACAGTTCGGCAGCGTACATGCGATATGTGCCGCGAATGTCGATGCAACGCATGAACCGAAGGCGAAGATCTGCACCCAAATCGGTAGATCCGCCGCTTCGGCAACGGCAGCACTTTTGCGGAGACCGGCGACATTCCCGCCCATGTTGACCGCATCCACCGCACCTGCAAGGATATTCTCTAAAATCCCCGGCGGTGCCCCCAGATGACGGGCAACTGGAACCTCGACCTGTTCCCGCATTTGACGATACCAAGACAAATCCTCAAATCGTATTGGGTCTTCATAGACTTCGATGTTATAAGGAAGCAAATCCTCTGCGAGTCGTAGTCCGGTCTCCAGATCACCGAATTCCGTGTTTGGGTCAACGCGAATCTGGAAATCGGGTCCACACGCTTCTTTGGTTAACCGCGCTGTTTCGACGATAGTCGCCTTCCGAGCCTTGAGTTTATGCACCCGAAAACCCATGTCCGCAGCACGTTCTGCTTCTGCCGCTGTCGCTTCTGCTGGCATCGGCGGTGACCAATAAGCGAGTTCAACGCTATCTCTGTGTTTCTCGCCGATGAATTTATGAGCGGGTACTCCCAATGCCTGTCCTGCTAAGTCGTAAAAGGCACACTGGAGTGCAAATGACTCGGAGGCAAGATCAATATCCCAAAGGTTCTTGCCGACATATTTTTCGGCGATTCCATCGGCTTGGTCTGTAATATCACTATTCAGAGAATTGCTCTCACCCAATCCTGTCAGCCCTTCATCTGTATGTACCCAAATCAACGTGGTCGGATAATCCATGCCCGAATGTTCCTGTATCGCAGGAATAAAAGGGATGGAGATGGTCCGGTATTCAAAACCTGTGATTTTCATCGGTTTCCCTCCAATCTTTGGTCTCTAATGGTTGAAATTTTATGCGATTCATCCGATTGGTGTCAAGTGCTTTTCTGGTAAAATCGAAAGCGAACCTGTTTCAAAAGGTAGGTATATTTTCATATCGCCCTATAATCTCCTAACGCCACCCTATTTTCTTCTGGTTTTTAGATTGAGAATTTGCTATAATTTTCCTATATCTCGTAATTACAAAGGGCGCGACCTGTCTGCCCATATAAAATAAGGAAAGTATTCGTAATGAAACACATAAAGATTCCTGGCGTTAGCAAAGACATCTCACAGTTAATTCTGGGTACCATGATGTTTTCGCCCGTAAAATTCGACTATAGCACCGAAATGCTCGACGCATTTTTTGAAGCGGGTGGAAATGCCCTCGACACAGCACACGGTTATGGCGGTGGCGATAGCGAGATGCTCATCGGTCTCTGGATGCGGCAACGCGGCAACCGAGATGAGGTGTTTCTCATTGATAAGGGAGGGCATCCACAAGGCAGAGTGCCTCGCCCGCGTCTCTCCCCTGAAGAGTTAAAAAGCGATCTCGATGAAAGTCTCATCCGGCTCCGCACCGATGCCATTGACCTTTACATGCTCCATCGCGACGATCCTGTGATCCCTGTTAGCACGATTATTGATTATCTGAACGACGAGATTGGTGCAGGACGCATCCGAGCTGCCGCCGCTTCTAATTGGCAGCCGCAACGCATCATTGATGCTAACACCTACGCCGCCGAGAACGGGCTACAGGGATTTGTTTCTTGTAGTAATAACATTAGTCTTGCTGTGCCGATGGAACCGATGTGGGGGGGTTGCGTTTGCGTTGACGATGCCGCGCGTGAATGGCATAAAGGGAGTCAGTTTCCGCTGATGCCTTGGTCTTCACAGGCACGTGGTTTCTTTAGTGGTGCGTTCACACCGGAGAACCGAGACAATGGAGATATGGTACGCGTCTATTATAATGACGACAACTTTGAAAGGCTTGCCCGCGCAGAGAAACTGGGCGAGAAATACGGCTATTCTGCAATTCAGGTTTCCCTCTCATACTGCTTGAACATTCCATTCCCCGTTTTTCCGATTGTTGGACCGGCAACCTTAGCGGAGATGGATTCTTCTGTTGGTGCCATTGGGCTTGAACTCTCCGATGCCGAAGTGGAATGGCTCAACTTAGAAACGGATACGAACCCCCTATGAGAACTCGAATTTTTTTGATATTCCTCTGTTTCCAATTCATTCTTCTCCCACTCGGTTTCGTGCAGGAGAGCTGAGGCGCGTGAAGCAATCCCGCAATTCCACGTGGCGGGATTGGTGAAGTCAGTTTGACTTCAGGAGAGATGAAGAGATTTCAGAGCTCTTTCAGTATGATGCGGTGGTTCGATGCCCAAGGTGGACACTTAGAAACAAAGGGTATCTCACCAGACAGGAAAGTAATAGATGTCCCGCTTCATCGACACCACGTTACATTGAATGTTTTCCGTGTTGATGTTGGCTTGAAGTATCACCTCAGTTCTCGGTGGATACTGGAAGCAAATGTGCCTTACGAGACCAAAGTCCAAGAGGCAACGATTGAAGAAATTGAACCGGTTACACAGACAGAACTGGAAGCGATTATACGCAACCGGGACAATCATCACCGAAATGAGACCTACAGGGGACTCGCCGACACAGATGTTCTCTTGGGATATCATACACGTGGTCTTTTTAAGGAAAGTGATTTTGTAATAGGTCGTATCGGAACGACAATTCCGTTTGGCCAGACTGAAGAAGATCCTTGGAAATTAGGAGATGCAGGACTTGAGCATCTCCATATCCAATTTGGGACCGGTACCTTTAATCCGATGGCAGATTTACATTACAGCCTTCCTCTTTACAAAGGTGTGGGCGCGAGTGTTAGTATTCGCGGAAAGTTTCCGTTCTATGAGAACAACAAAACCTATCGTGGTTCCAGAGAACTGACTTACACAACCAGTCTAAATTACCGTCTTAATAATTGGCTCTCGTTCCAAGCAGGTTATTTTGGCTTTTATCAATCTTACGCGTATTGGGCAGGGGAGCAGGATATCAATACTGGGCTCCGTTTCAGTATGGCATCTGTAGGCGCGTCAGTCGCAACACCCTACAATATTCCATTGTCTGTGAGAGTGATGCTACCCTTGAGCCAAGAGACGCTTTATGATGATACGGATGCTTTGTTAGATGGTGTCTATGAGGAGAGCGATGCTTTTAAGTTCGGTCCTTTGGTGTCGTTAACGGCTCTGTATGCATTTTAGGGTTCCATCCTTGTCTATTGAGGAAATATCGCGAGCAGCGTTCACTCCTAAAGGAAGATATGAAATTACCGAAACGTCAGCGCACGTCGCAGGACATCAGTTTTAAGGTGTTGTTTTCAAACGAATGTTGCATAGTACTAATAGTGCTTGCACTTTTAGTCGGTTGTGGTGTGCCGAACAATCCATATCCGAAGTCTGAGCGGGATAAAGAGATTTACTATAGCACATTCGATGAAGAGCCAAAACACTTCGATCCGGCGGTCTCTTACAGTTCAGACGAATACAGGTTCATTCAACAGATTTATGAACCACCGTTGCAATATCATTACCTGAAGAGACCCTACGAATTGATTCCGTTGACAGCAGAGGCTGTGCCACAACCCCGTTATTTTGATGCCGATGGACAGCAGTTGCCGTTAGGTGCTCCTGCGGCATCGGTGGCGCGTGCGGTTTATGAAATCCGTATTCGACAGGGGATTATGTATCAGCAACATCCCTGTTTTGCGAAGACTGAAAGCGGCGAATGGCTTTACCGCAATTTAACAAGCGCGGATGTTAAAGGCTTTAAAGAGGTTAAAGATTTTTCGATGACAGGCACGCGTGAGCTCGTTGCCGCTGATTATGTCTACCAGATTAAACGCATGGCGGATCCAAGTGTCGCCTGCCCTATTCTCAGTACGTTGAAGGACTATGTCCTCGGTATGGAAACATATTCAGCCGCTGTTGCTGCAGGACAAAAAGACGCGCCATTTCCCGGTGTCAAGGTCGTGGATCGTTACACCTATCGGGTTATCCTCAAGACGAAGTATCCGCAGTTTGTCTATTGGTTGGCGATGCCGTTCTTTTCGCCGATGCCCAAAGAAGCAATTGATTTTTATAGTCAACCGGTTGTCGAAGATCGAAATATCACGATTGACAGGTTTCCTGTAGGAACGGGAGCCTATCGGATGGAAACTCTCCTCGCACATAAAGAAATTGTTCTCGTCAAAAATGAAAACTTTCGGGTAGCACGCTACCCATCAAGCGGGGAACCCGGCGATAGGGAAGCCGGACTTTTGGATGACGCATGGGAAGTCATTCCGTTTATTCCAAGAGTCGTCTACAAATTAGAGAAGGAATACATTCCGCGTTGGAATAAATTCTTGCAAGGCTACTACGATAGTTCTGGCATCTCTTCCGATACGTTTGACAGTGCGGTTTCTTTCAACGATACGGGTGATCCTGCTGCAAGTGAATCAATGAAAGCAAAGCGTATTGTGCTGCGCACCAACGTTGAACCGACGACGAGATACCTCGCTTTTAATATGTTGGACGATACCGTTGGTGGATACACTGCAGAGAAACAAAAACTTCGCCAAGCAATTTCCATTGCCCTCGATTATGAGGAATTTATTGAAATTTTTATCAACGGACGCGGTGTAAGTTCTCAGAGTCCTGTTCCACCCGGTATCTTCGGTTACGAAGCAGGGGAAGTTGGCATTAACCCTTATGTCTATAATTGGGATACCGAGACGCAGCGTCCGGTTCGGAAATCTATTGAAGAAGCACGGCAGCTTCTCGCAGAAGCCGGCTACCCGGGTGGGCAGGATAGTAAAGGGGATCCGCTCGTTGTCTCTTTTGATAACGCATGGAACTCCGCAGGTGCCACAGCATACTTAACATGGATGCGAAATAAATTAGAGCAACTCGGCATCACAATGGAGAGCCGCACCACCGATTACAACCGGTTTCGCGACAAAGTAAAAAACGGTAACTTCCAAATCATCTCTTGGGGATGGCACGCTGACTACCCTGATGCGGAGAATTTTCTATTTCTTCTCTATGGGCCGAACGGCAGAGCCACCCACGGTGGCGAAAACACCGCTAACTACGATAATAAAGAATACAACCAACTCTTTGAGCAGATGAAAAACATGGAGAACTCACCAGAACGGTTAGAAATCATTCGCAAGATGAACCATCTGCTTCAACAAGACGCACCGTGGGTCTTTACCTATCACCCTGTTGCTTTTGGGTTGTCGCATCAATGGGTGAAGAACAGCAAGCCGAGTTCTTTAGGCGGGGGGACGCTCAAGTATCTTCGCATTGATGCCAGTCAGCGATCAGAAAATCGTCTGGCATGGAATAAACCTGTTGTCTGGCCCCTGTGGGTATGCGTCGCGGTCCTCATTTTAGGCACGATTCCAGCTGCAATCACAATTTGGAAACGGGAACGAGGAACCTCTTAGCTGCGTTCTTTTTGTTGGCGTGTTTTCGACCACGCTTCTTTTCAGCGAGGCAACTTTTTTGTAGTAAAATCCAGAAATAAGAGGGCACTTTGGGAAACACAAAACACTTCACCACCGCTGGCGAGGTTTGGAACCTCGCCTTTCCACAATGTCTAATTAATTGTAGGTTTTACTATAAATGATCACTTATATTGTCCGACGAACCCTTTATGCGATACCAATTTTAATCGGCGTGAATCTTATTGTGTTTTTTCTGTTTTTTATTGTTAATTCACCCGATCAGATGGCGCGTCGGATTCTTGGTGAAAAGAATATTACACAGGAAGACGTTGACAATTGGAAAAAGCAAAACGGCTATCACCTCCCCCTTTGGTTCAATGCTGAAGCATCTGGAACCGCGTCTTTTACGGAGACTATCTTCTTCGAGAAATCGGTTAAACTTTTCTTCTTCGACTTCGGGACATCAGATGCCAATAACATTGATATTACATCACAAATTTCGCAACGAATGTGGGCAAGCCTCGCTATTGCCCTGCCGACCTTTCTGGTCGGTGTTCTGGTAAATATCACTGTTTCGATGATTGTTGCGTACTACCGAGCAACTTATGTCGATTTCTGGGGCACAATCATCGCGGTAATCCTTATGTCCGTCTCCACGCTCTTCTATATTATCGGTGGACAGTGGGTATTCGGGAAGATATTACGACTCTTTCCGATCTCTGGATACGATTCCGGTGTAGACATGCTGAAGTTTGTTATTCTGCCGGTGGTTATTGGCATTATTGGCGGGGTCGGTGGGGGTATCCGTTTTTACCGGACGATATTCCTTGAAGAGGTCAATCGGGACTATGTGCGCACAGCGCGCGCAAAAGGATTGAGTGAAGCGGTGATTCTCTTTAAACATGCCCTGAAAAATGCGATGATTCCGATTCTGACGAATGTGGTTTTGGTGATCCCCTTGCTTTTTATGGGAAGTTTGGTGATGGAGGCATTTTTCGCGATTCCAGGACTCGGAAGTTTTACGATAGAAGCCATCCATGCCCAAGACTTCGCGATTGTGCGAAGCATGGTCTATCTCAGTTCTGTGCTGTATATTATCGGTTTGTTACTGACGGACATCAGTTACACGCTGGTGGACCCGCGCGTTCGGCTTGGTGCCGCTGCCTCGTAAATTTAAAATATGGTTTCACAAAATAGAAGTTATCAAATTATGCAGGGAATAATGAGTCTCGTATTGGGATGCTTCAGTATCGGTTTACTGATAACATTCCGGCATTCAGGGTATCCGAGCGCGATTCTCTTCGTCTTTCTGGTCGTCGGACTTGCGCTAATCTTTTCCGGCGATTATCTTCTCAATCTTTTCAGACTGCCAGTCACACAGCGGAAGCAGGAATTGGCGAGTGATATTGGTCTCATCGCTTATGGACTACTGTATTTTGGCATCGCTATGTCGAAACTCTTACAACCCCGTTGGTTAACCTTCCATTTACCAGTCTTTTTACAACCGATTTGGGTGCGACGCGGATTAGCAGGCATCGGGATTGTCCTAATCGCTGCGGGTATTTACGGCATTTATAAATTGTATTCAGAAGGCTTGCCGGTAGAATCTTCGGAAGCAGAATAAGCGTGGTTAAAAACCTCACCTGATTACAACTGAATTCATTTTGCAATAATCACAGCGTAGCGGAGCGGGATCTCACCGACGTTGCGTATACCGTGTAAAACTTGACAATCGACATGGACGGCTTCGTTGTCGCTCACACGGTGCGTCTGCTCTCCAAATAGCACTTCACCTTCGCCAGAAAATACATAGAAAATTTCTTGTCCGTCGTGTGTATGCGGTGGATGCGCGCGTTGCCCAGGTCCAACTTCTGAGATGTGAAGATGGAGTTGTTCTCGGTCTGCCCCTGCTTCAAAGATAAAGCGGTTAATGCCTTTAATATCCTTTCTAATTTCCTTTTCCATGAGAAATTTCTCCTTTTGATATTGCTTACGAAACAGTATTGCTCTAAAAATTTGGGAATTAATGTAGCATGTACACGAAGAATTGTCAATTTGCAAATCAAATCACAAAGGTGTGTAGGTGTTTTTGCTTGGGTGTTTCTGCGGATTTCTCTTAGGTTGAACGGAGATCTCCTAAAAATCACACACAGCACAGATTTTTCTTTGCTTTTCCCTAAAAATATTGTATAATGTTAGTCAGATATGGTCTTATAATTTAATAATTGACATAATAACGAAAAAAATCAACTAAATTATAACCTCCGTTGCGAGTTGTAAGTCTAAGCGAAACCCAACATCTCACTTTTATTAAACTCAAAGATTAGTGTTCGGTAAAGTAAGATTCATCTGATGGTTCAATTTCAAATTCAAAAGGAGATTTCATGAATACGAAGAACTTAGTTGCCGAATTTATCGGTACTTTCGCGCTGATTTTTATAGGTGCTGGCGCGCTGGCGATTACTCAAGCGAATTTGGTGGGCGTTGCGCTTGCCCACGGTTTGGTGATTGTAACATTTGCTTATGCTTATGGACACATCTCCGGCACACATATCAATCCGGCTGTGACGCTTGGCTTGTTGGTAGCAGGTGAGATCGAATTCGTGGCAGCGATCGGCTACTGGATTGCGCAATTTCTTGGTGGAATCCTGGGGGCAGTTGTGCTTAACGCCGTGCTACCGAATCCCGGCGATCTGGGTGTAACAATTCTAACCACCGAGGCGAATGGTGGGGCTTTTACGGTTACTGCAACGCAAGGACTCATCGTCGAAATCGTACTCACTTTCTTCCTCGTCAATACCATTTTCAATACTGCTGTGAGTGGGAAAGCGGGGAATTTCGCAGGATTGGCTATTGGACTAACGTTGGTTCTTTGCATCCTGATGGGTGGTCCATTGACACGGGCTTCGCTCAATCCCGCGCGGACGCTGGGACCTGCCATCGTCAGCGGTAACTATGCGGACATCTGGCTCTACTTTGTGGGGCCCCTCGTAGGCGGAGTTCTCGCCGCACTTCTCTATATCGGTGTTTTGAAAGACAAGGGAGAGGCGTAGCGCGTTTATTATCGGCAAAAAGAGAAGGCTGGCACATTCACGCGCCAGTCTTCTTTTATTTTTTGCTATGGTAAATGTATTAGGATACAGTTGTGATAGGGACTTCGGTCGGTTTCGCAGCTTCCGCTTTCGGGATGGAGAGTGTCAACACACCATCGCTGAATTCGGCTTTGATGTCGTCCGTTTCCACTTCCGGTGGGAGTGCGAATTTCCGTTGGAAGTTCCCATAACGTCGCTCGACTCGGCGATAGCTTTGGGTGTCGTCCACCTTTTCCTGTCGCTTTTCGCCGCTGAGGGTCAAGAGGTTATCTTTGACGGAAACATGGAGATCGTCCTTTGCGACTCCGGGAAGCTCAGCGCGAACTTCAAAGTTGTCTTCCGTTTCTGAAACATCAACCGAGGGTGCCCAATTATATGCGCTTGTATCGGTTTTGACACGTATCGGTGCGAAGAAAGGGCTGTAAAACCCAAACGGATTTCTTGTCGGTTTGCGTAAGGTCAAATAAGTCATTTTTGTTCTCCTTTTATGTTTCATCGGTCATTGTGTTGTTGGGAGTATGCCCCGTGGACTGTTATCTATCAGACGGGGCATATCCGAGTTGTTAGCTTACGAGTTTGTCGCGATCGGGATCTCAGTTGGCTTTGTGACTTCCACCTTCGGGATTTCAAGTGTCAAAACACCATCCGTAAACCCGGCTTTGATACCGTCGGTCTCGACGTGTCTCGGTAGCGTGAAACTCCGCTGGAAGCTGCCGTATCGCCTTTCAACACGATGGTAACTTTTCCCTTCGCTCTCTTCCTCTTGACGTTTTTCGCCTTTGATAGTGAGGAGATTATCGGTTACGGAAATATTGATGTCGTCTTCAGAAACTCCGGGGAGTTCCGCGCGAATTTCAAACCCATTTTCTGTTTCACAAATATCAGCTGTGGGCATCCAAGCGGTATTATCTGTTTCATTTTCGCTTGAACCCAAGAGGTCACCGAAGACTCGCCCCATTTCGTTGTGGAGGCTGAACAGGTTTCTCATCGGTCTGCGTGTCGTTAAGTAAGTCATTTTTTTCTCCTTTTGAATTTTGTTTCTGTAGATGTTAGTGCAAGTTCCATGCCAAATAGGTTGCAAGTTTTATGCCAATCTTTTTTCAGGTACTTTAAGGCTACTTGCCTTCCTGTTTGCATATAGAGCAAGTTCCGTGCCAAAGTTCTTCTACGCAACGCTGGTAGGGATTTTACCTAAGCGCGTGGGTTTCTCTGAACAGAGTAGATGCGGTTTTCTAACCGCATCGGTTATTCTTTTGTCTGTAGGGGAGGTATTTATTATAGCAGGATTCACAAAGATTCAGGCGGGAAGCAGTTCGCCAAATTGGCACAATTCTTGCCACTGTGGCATTGCGTGATGTCAAAATGACTTTGGTAGATAATGCGGGTAAAGGCGGGCGCGCGTTCCGCGACTGTTAGCTGCTAAGATGACCGATTTTCCTTGATTCAATTTGATCACGGATTCCGGCGACAAGTGTATACAACGCAACCGGATTTTCGTCTTGGAACGGGATAATCAGATCCGCATACTGCTTGCAGGGTTCAGTATAGACAGGAAAATTAGGGAGGACATCGCGGCGGTACCAGTTAATAGCCCACTCCAGATCACCGCCGCGTTGTGCAACATCACGGAGCATCCGTCGGAGGACACGCTCATGCGCATCTACATCAAGGAATAGTTTGATGTCCATCAAATCGCGTAGGTCTTCACTCCAAAAAATGAGATGCCCCTCCACAATCACGACCTCGCTCGGTTGCACACTCGCTTTCTCGTCGTTGCGTTGCGCAGCGCGGGTACCCGGTGTCGGTGTCTCGATAACATTGCGCTCTCGGAGTTTTTTGATGTCTGTAATAAGGGCATCCCACAGGACGGCATCTGGGTGATTCGCGGTGATGACGCGTTCCCGTTCTGCTTCTGAGTATTCCGACCAATCGCGAAAATACGAGTCTTGGTTTAGCACGACAGGCGAGAATTCCGAGAGTTGTTCCGCTAAAGCACTCGCAAACGTTGTTTTCCCAGAGGCGGAACCGCCCATGATCCCAACAGTGATAGGTGTAGCGTGTTCTGATTTCTGCATAGTTTTCTCCATGTTGTCTTTCTTTTCCTATCTTAGCGGATGTAGGTTCTGGAGTCAAGATTATTTTCCGTATTCATCAGTAGAAAGGAAATCCGATTTCCGACTCTTAACCGAAAACTGAGTACTGAAAACTGAGTACTTCTTACAAAAAAGAAATTTGACTTGAAAAAGAAATTATGTTATTATATAACTAAAGTAAGTTCTGAAGGTCCTGTAGCGCGCGGCTCAATCTCGTATTGTAAACCTTGTGCTTATACCGAAAAAGATGTAAACGCTTTTTCACAAACAACGTCTTAAGTTATAGGAATATATGCTTCAATGGCACAATTTGCTTTCGGAACCTTAAACGTAAATTTCTTTGTTACCCGAATTTTTAGGAATTTGATAATGCAAACGCTTGAACCCAACACCACTACAGCACAGATAACTCATGGAGGGATTGCTCCGGTCTCCTTACGGAGCGGTACTCTCAGCGCATGGCCACTTTTTACGCAGCTTGCAAGCAAAAACTTGCTTTTAGCAGGCGTGTTTGGGTTATATCTGTACGTGTATTTTTATTTTTACGGCAACGAGAGGTGGTGAAGGTTCGTAGGCGATGCTATTCTAACCGATTGATTATCACCACCCAGCGTTGAAAATTTTCGATGTTGGGTAATTTTTTTTAACCGAATTTAATGTGGGACAGAGTTACTTTTCGGTGTATTGGTTGCCAGTCATCAGGCAGGGACTATTGATAGACTCTTGTGGCAGTTACAAAATTTGTTAATACCACAAGTTGCTCTTTACCGACTGCTGAAAACTGATGGCTGATTGCCACTCTTCCGAAAACTTGCTATTAAAGAGGCGGAGGTAGTTGAAAAGCATGGTAATCGTTACCAAGACTGATGCGACACAAGCAGATATCGATGCTGTTGTCAAACGGATCGAAGGTGTGGGATTGAAAGCCCAAGTCTCGACTGGCGAGCGACACACTGTCATCGGTGTCATAGGAGATAAAACGTTGCTTGGTGATATTCCGATAGAGTCAATGTCCGGCGTTGAACGGACAATGCCGATTACAGCACCGTTCAAGTTAGCAAGCCGTGAGTTTCGGGATGAACCCACGGTTATTGCGGTGAACGACACAAAAATTGGTGGACGGCAGGTGCCGGTTATCGCCGGTCCGTGTGCAGTAGAAAGCACGGAACAGATCGTGACCATTGCACAGCTTGTTGAAAAAGCAGGTGCGAGTTTCATCAGAGGCGGTGCCTTTAAACCGAGAACGGGACCCTATAGTTTCCAAGGTTACGGTGAAAGCGCGCTCAAAATGCTGGAAGCGGCGAAAGCTGAAACCGGACTCGGCATCGTCACAGAGGTTATGACACCGCATGAAGTGCAACTCGTCGGTGAATATACAGACATGTTCCAACTCGGTACCCGGAACATGACGAATTTCTATCTATTGCGTGAAGTCGGACGCGCACAGAAACCGGTGATTCTCAAACGCGGAATGTCCGCGACGATTGAGGAGTGGCTCCTCGCCGCCGAGTATATCCTCGCGGAAGGGAACCCGGATGTCATTCTATGTGAGCGCGGTATTCGTACCTTTGAAACGCATACGCGTAACACACTCGACTTGAACGCTGTCCCCGTTATTCACGAACTGAGCCACTTGCCTATTATTGTCGATCCGAGCCACGGCACGGGTATCAGGAGCCTTGTCTGCGATATGACGAAGGCATCTGTGGCTGCAGGAGCAGATGGGTTGTTACTTGAGGTGCATCACGATCCTGATCATTCAATGACCGGAGACGGAGCGCAATCCCTCTTCCCAGATCAATTTGAGACATTGATGCAGGAATTGAAACAGATTGCTATCGCTGTTGGTCGTGAAATGTAAGGAATAGTTATCAGTCGTCAGTTTTCAGTTAAGAGACTTCTTGAAGAGTGTAACTGATAACTCTTCTTCTGACGACTCTAAATTGGAGGAAAAGAGCCTTGGACAATGTTGAAAATAGCCAGCAGAAGGTTTATATTTTTGATACAACACTCCGCGATGCTGAACAGACCCCCGGTGCTGCACTCGGTATTGAGGAAAAGCTGGAGATTGCCAAGCACCTTGCCAAATTAAATGTTGATGTCATTGAAGCCGGATTTCCGATTTCGTCACCGGGGGATTTCGACGCTGTCAAACGGATAGCGAACGAAGTCGAGGGACCGGAAATTTGTGGGCTTTCTCGCGTTGTGGAGAAAGACATTACTGCGGCGTGGAAAGCCATTGAAGATGCCCCTCGCGCCCGTATCCATACTTTTGTTGGAACATCACCGATACACATGGGTCGTATCACGCGCACAACGCCTGAGGATACGCTCCGAATGGCAACCGACGCAGTCGCCTACGCAAAGAGTTTGTGCGAAGTACACCCGGACGCGAATGTCGAATTTTCACCGATGGATGCTGGACGGACGGAATTAGCGTTCCTCTATGAGGTCGTTGAGGCGACAATCGCTGCAGGCGCAACTGTCGTCAATATCCCAGAAACTGTTGGATGGACGGTGCCGACAGAGTTTGGCGATTTGATTAAAGGCATCATGGAGAACGTACCGAATGTTAACGATGCTATTATTAGTGTTCACTGTCATAACGACCTTGGGTTAGCCGTCGCAAACAGTCTGATAGCAGTTGAGCAAGGTGCGCGTCAGATAGAATGCACAATCAATGGACTTGGTGAACGTGCGGGGAATACCTCGTTGGAAGAGGTCGTCATGGCGATCCGAACCCGGCGCGATTATTTCAAAGAATATTATACCGACATTAACGCGAAAGAAATTGTCCCGATCAGTCGGCGTGTGAGTCGTACAATGGGTATTGCCGTTCAACCGAACAAGGCGATTGTCGGCGCGAACGCTTTTGCACACAGCTCAGGTATCCATCAAGATGGTATTATCAAGTCGCGTGTAACATTTGAAATTATTGATCCGAAAGAAATTGGATGGAAAGAGAGTCAATTGATTCTCAGCCCACGTTCGGGACGCAATGCACTCAGGCACCGACTCAGCGAACTCGGCTACGAAGTGGACGCTGAACAACTGGATAAGGTCTATGAAAGATTCCTGAGGGTCGCTGATAAAAAGAAAGCGGTGCAGGATGCCGACCTTGAGGCGATCATGAGCGATGAGATTCGCTCAATTCCTGCTGTTTATGAACTGGATTATATCCAAGTCGTCAGTGGAACGAGAATCTCACCGACAACGACGGTCGGTGTTCGGACGGAAGACAAGGTGATTGAGAAAGCGTCAACTGGTGATGGCCCCGTTGATGCAGCGTTTAAAGCGATTGGTCAGATTGTCGATATCCAACTAAATCTCATTGATTACCAGATCCGTTCTGTAACCGAGGGTGAAGATGCCATTGGTGAGGTCTCGCTGAAGGTGCAGGATAACGGGAACATCATCACAGGACACGGTGCCAGCACAGACATCATCGAGGCGAGTGCCCGCGCCTACATTCACGCTGTTAATAAACTAATTCAGATTCGATCTGAGGGATAATGTTTACAAGTTCAATTTGGCGGAAGGGGTTACTAAAACCTCTTTCGCCATTTTTTTTCTCTGGTGGGAGGGACTTTGAATCGCGACTTGTTCTATAAGATCGAAAATTCCAAATATTCTTGTTAAGGTTAGGATTTTACAATTTTATGCACGCTTTCGCTTTCAAATTACGTCATTAATAATTGAAAGGCTATTTACTCGTGATTTAAGTAACAATTACGTACCGCTCTCAATTAACATTAGCAATGGAAAGTGAGAAGTAAAAATCATGGCTAATTTAGAAAATCTATTCAGTACAGTCAAAACGAGTTTTAACGCGCCTCACGAAGTCAGTCTGCGTATCAAAGAACAACACGAAGGGCTATCTAAGCCAGAACGGCGAATGCTTCAGTTTCTACCGCAAAAATGTTGTATATTGGACATTGGATGTGCAACCGGCAGGGCATCAATTGCACTTGCTAAAGAAGGTCATGTTGTTACAGGCATAGATGTTGCTGAGCGACTCATCGAAGAAGCGAGAGTAAACGCCGCGGAACAAGAACTCACAATAACCTATCAGGTTTGTGATCCTGCGACGCTACCATTTCCAAATGAAGTTTTCGATGCGGTGCTGATGTTGAAAACATACTGTTACGTTCCCAAACGTCGGAATCGAGTTGCGTGGCTGAACGAGATTGCCCGCGTGTTGAAACCTGAGAGTTGGCTCTTCTTAGTTCAGTATTCCATTGATGGAATACTCGACAACTACGACTCGATTCATGAGGAGAACCAGCAGCGTTTCTCTGATGATATCCTTGAAACTTTAGAGGAAGGAGATGGCTTTTCGACGCATGAGATCCCGACATTTATCCACTATTTTATGGAGGCTGATCTAACGGATGAGTTAGTAACTGCCCCTTTTCAAATTGTGGATTCCTTTCGGGAAGATACGCTATGCCACTATGTCTTGAAAAGCCGACTTGGTTAGGGACATGTCTAATACCAATTCGATTTTTATGATGTTTCCAAGTCTATATTCTGAACTTAAAGAAACCGAAGTTTTAACTCGGAAACATCATAAGACTTTCTGCCTTTCATTTCAAAAACTACCAATCTTCAACTAACTGCACCAACAACCGCACACCGTAGCCCGACGCACCTTCAGGGATGTAGCTGGCACCTTTCATGCCCCAAGCAGTGCCAGCGATATCGAGATGCACCCACGGGTAACCCTCTGCGAATTTCTTCAGAAACGCCCCACCTGCGATTGTGCCTGCACCACCATCGCCGATGTTCTGTACATCTGCGACCTTGCTTTTGACCCCTTCATCGTAATCGTCCCAAAGCGGCAATTCCCAAACGCGCTCGTGTGTCTTTATAGCTGCCGACTTCACTTTCGCCATGAGTTCTTCATCTGTCCCCATCGCCCCTGCTGCGATATGTCCTAAGCAGGTAATTACGGCACCAGTGAGTGTGGCTAAGTCGATAACGCCTTTGGGGTTATACTGTGCTGTCCATCCGAGGGCATCCGCCAACACCAACCGTCCTTCTGCGTCAGTGTTGAGAATCTCAATAGTTTTGCCACCGTAGGAGGTGATGACATCACCAGGCTTAACAGCGGTACCACTGGGCATGTTCTCGGTTGCGGCGACCACACCAATAACACGAACATTGGGTTTGAGTTGACCGATTACTTGCATCGCTCCTATTACCGCCGCGGCACCTGACATATCATGTTTCATCTCATGCATGCCGCTGCCACTTTTGAGCGAGATACCCCCTGTGTCAAACGTAATCCCTTTTCCGACAAGCACGACCATGTCTTGCCCTTCACCGTCAGGCGTATATTCCAGAATGATAAACCGCGGCTCTTCGGCACTTCCTTGTGCGACGGCGAGAAGTGTTCGGAACCCTTTTTCTTCGAGGGTTGCTTTGTCAAAAATTTCGTAACTGAGACCTGATGTTTCTGCCACCGTTTGTGCTTTTTGAGCGAGTTGTGTCGGTGTGAGATAGTTCGCTGGCTGATTACTTAGGTCACGGGCAAGGAGTGTGCCTTTGGCTATCGTTTCCCCGCGCTGCGCAGCATTTTCTATCATTGCTTTGCTCTGTTCACTCTCAGCTAAGAACGTAATGGATTCAAGCTTCTTTTTTTCGTCGTCATCGTCGCTATCTGTTTTATGTTCATTGAACTGGTAGAGTGCGAGAAGGGTCGCCTCCGCTGCGGCTTGAATCATTTCAGGTGTGGCTTCAATCGGGATCGGAATCGCTGCGGTGCTTAATCCCTTGTCGCGAATTGTTCGTGCGGCATTACCGGCTGCCTCACGGACTTTCTCAACAGTGAGGTCATGATATTCACCTAAACCGACCAGCAGCACACGAGGGGCAGCTATCGCTCCATTTGTATAGATCCAACAAGTGGTTTTGTGTTTGCCTTTGAAGTCCCCAAGATTCATAACTTCGCGAATGCGCCCACCGAGTGCTTGTTCTATATTTTGGAGAGGCGCGCTATAGAAATCCGGATTTTCCAGTATACCGATGGCAATGACATCGCTCTGCTCTTGGGTAAACGCACCCGTTTTGACGGTAATATTCATAAATACTCCTTTTTTAGTTGTTGCGTTTTCGCATTCCCGTCAGGACGAGCAAGGGTTCTTTACTCGTGACGGTGATCGAATGATAGGTATTCGCAGGAACGTCCATCCGGTCACCAGTTTCAACGTTACCCTGTTCATCGGCAACCTTCACGTCAGCGGTGCCAGATAGGACACAGACAACTTCATCTTGGGTATGGATATAATCAAGGTAAGCACCCCCCGGACGACCTGTCCATTCATAAGCATTGAAACCTTCGGATTGCAATTGTTGTTTTAAAGCGTCAGCATCTGGGTGCTGTTCTGACCAGCGCGATTTCCAATTCATGAAGCATCTCCTTGGTTGGTTTATTGGTGAGAGATTTCTGTGGATATTATACCATTTCTGAAATTATATCCTGCACTCACGCCTCATATCAAAATGAACCACCCTCACTCAATTTCTACGATCTGAATATTATTTCCGCAAGTATCATCGAAAACAGCAAAAATTGTTGTTCCTATATCAGTAGGTTCTACACTGAATTCGACTCCAAGGTTGATTAATCGCTCATATTCTTTCTGAACGTTTCCTACACTGAATTGAGTATATGGAAGCCCTGCATCAAATACAGCTTTTTGATACGTTTCGGCGGGTTTAAAATGGTTATCAGATAATGGTTCTAATAAAAGTTCAGGCCCGTCTTGTTCTTCTTTTGATACTACCGTAAGCCATCTGTCCCCATTTTCTAAGGGAATGTCCCTCTTCTTGACAAATCCCAATTTTTCAGTATAAAACTTTAGGGCACTTTCCTGATCTTTAACGAAAATGCTGGTTACTCTAATTTTCATAATGTTATTTACCTCGAATTCGCCCGATGAAGCGAACATTTTTTACAATTTCACTTAAACTTGCTTAAATGAAAATTTTAGAATTTAATTCGGTTCTGTCCTAAACGGCTCTTACCCTTAACCATCAACGCGAAGAAACACCCAAGCAAAAACCCTCCGTTATAAATGTTAAAGCACGAGTTGATGGTTAAAACTGAAAACCCACTAAAGTGGCTCCAACCGCACCGGACACACTTTTAATTCAGCCGTGTGCGTAATCGGATCATAACCAGAACCTGTCAATAGATTGACCGGCACATCTGCGAAGCTAAAACTGGCGAAAACGGTCCCACTGGGCGAACGGTTCGTCGCTTTCACTTTGATCGTGATACTCCCGCGTGCACTACTCATTTTGCACCATTCTCCATCCGTTAAGTCCCATTTTTCGATGTCAGTGGGGTTAACTTCCAGGGATTCCTCCGATAGGAGGTAGTCGATCCCTTGTGCTCTGCCTGTCTGTGTACGGGTATGATAAGATTGCAAGCGTCTCCCCGTTGTGAGCCAGACTGGAAACTCTTCGCTGATCGTCTCAGCAGGATCCCGGTAATGCACATTGGAAAAGATACCACGTCCGTTTGTGAACGTTTCTTCGTGTAGCCGCGGCGTGCCTGGATGTTCTTTATGCGGTACGGGCCACTGATTGTTTAAGATGTCCGTGGCACCCTTGTCAATGCGTTCCCAATCTAATCCAGCATAAATCGGTGAAAGTTGACAGAGTTCGTTAAAGATCGGTTTCGGCGTATCGAATTCAAAACCTTTAAAACCGAGGCGTTGTGCGATTTGACAAATGATCCACCAATCCGGTTTCGCTTCACCGGGTGGTGGGACTGCGGCGCGCATCCGTTGGACACGACGCTCAGTATTCGTACAGATCCCGTCCGTTTCACCCCATGCGGTCGCGGGCAGCACCACATCGGCGAGTTCGGCAGTTTCGGTGAGGAAAATGTCAATAACCACGAGATGTTCCAACGAACGAAGCGCGTGCTCACAGTGCTCTCGATCAGGGTCTGATAGCAATGTGTTTTCACCATCAATGAGCATTGCGTGGATGCTGTCACCGCAGAGATCCAAGGCAGTGACTTTGGTAATCCCCTTCTCTAAGTCAACCTCTCTGCCATAAGCCGCTTTGAACTTCGCCTGATACTCTGGCTCTGTAACGGCTTGGAAACCCGGATAATTATTTGGCAGTGCGCCGCTGTCCCCTGCGCCTTGGATGTTATTCTGCCCACGCATCGGGTTGATACCTGTTCCTTCTCGTCCGACATTACCGGTCATTAGCGCAAGGTTACACAAACTCTGGACATTCTCAACGCCACAGATATGTTCCGTGATTCCGAGTGTATAGTAGATCGCACCTCTGTTCGCAGTGCCGTACCACATCGCCGCCGTTTCAATGTCTTTCGCTGGCACACCTGTGATCGTTTCTGCCCATTCTGGTGTCCATTCGCTGATGTGTTCAAAGAAGTCATCAAATCCTGTCGTGCGTTTGTTGATGAAATCTTCGTCAATCAACCCTTCGCGGGCGATCACGTGTGCCATACCGAGAAGCAATGCAGTGTCCGAACCGACGCGGAGCGGTAGATAAAGATGAGACATCTCCGCCAAGCCGATGCGCCTTGGATCTGCGACGATAAGTTTCGCACCGCGGGCGACTGCCTTCTTAAGCCCCGTCGCGGCAACAGGGTGGCATTCCGTCATATTCGTGCCGATGCAGAAAATAACATCCGGCTTCTCCATGTCAACCAGCGGGTTAGACATCGCGCCACGTCCGATTGTCGCTGCCAGACCGGCAACGGTCGGGGCGTGTCAGGCACGGCTGCAATTGTCAATGTAATTCGTCCCGAACCCTGTACGGATAAACTTCTGCATGAGATACGCCGCTTCACTGGGTGCGCGTCCAGAAGCAATCCCGTAGATGCTATGCCTCCCGTGTTCAGCATGGACGTTCCGAAACCCTTCGGCGACTCTGTCGAGTGCCTCTTCCCATGTGGTTTCGTGGAGTTCGCCATCGTCGCCACGGATGAGCGGGGTTTTCAGCCGGTCGGGATGTTGAACGAAATCGTAAGCGAACTGTCCTTTGACACAGAGCGCGCCTTGATTTGCAGGTCCGTCCATTGCGGGATGAATGCCGACGATCTTTTCGTTTTTCGTTAGCATATCAACGGAACAGCCGACACCGCAGTAGGGACAAATGGTGCGTGTTTTCTCAAGTGTATCGTCGGTTACCTCGTTAATTGCACGGAGTGCCTTCTTGTCGGCAAGTGCGCCGGTCGGACAGGTCTGGATACATTGCCCGCAGAAGGTACAGGCAGAGTCCTTGAGAAGACCATCAAATTCGGTCGTAATCTGTGTATGGAAACCGCGGCTCATGACGTTGATCGCATGGTCACCCTCTTGTTCGGCACAGACACGGACGCACCGATAACACGAGATGCAGAGTTCGTAATCTCTGAGAATGAATGGATTGTCATCATCAGTCTTGCTCGTACCAGATGTTGTGCCTGTTATGCCCGTACTGTTAACACCGTATCTGTTGCGGAGGTCGGCGAGTTCACCAGATGCATAACCGCGCAATGGTGACACATCGACTTCACGATTCTCACTAACCACCATTTCCAGCAGCGTCTTCCGGTATGCCTCTATTGTATCAGTTGTTGTTCGGACGACCATCCCTGCTGTCGCTTTCGTTGTGCAGGATGCTACCGGATTTCGCGCCCCTTCTAACTCAACAATACAAAGACGACATCCACCGAAAGGCTCAAGCCTTGGGTCGTAGCAGAGCGTTGGAATCTCTTTTTGATGACGTTCTGCGATTTCAAGGATCGTTTCACCCTCGGAAAAGGCAACTTCAACACCGTCAATTTCTATTGTGTGCGTCATGATGTATGCTCCAAACACAGATTTTCACATTTTGCAGAGCCTATTCTTCAGGCATCGCGGTGAAATCAGTTTGCGGTACTTCTAATGTGCCCGCGAGGATTTGCAGCCTCGCCTCTTCAATCTTTTGCTGCACTTCTTTGGGGACCTGATCCTTTAGTGCTGGGTTATAGGTCAAAGCGATTGCGCCGTCAGTTGTCATTGTGAAAACATAGAGTTTGGGTTCAAAAGTCCCTTCCTTGACAGCTGTCGCGAGTTGTACGTAGGCCCTCGGTGTAATGACGGCATTGGCAAGCACTGCACGAGGCGAGACAGCAGTTTGATCTCGGTTGGCACCGAATGCATAGACGGTCTTGCCAGCGTCTTGCGCCAAGACGACTGCTTCAAACACACCGATTCCCGCCTCATTCGCGTTGTGAAAAATAAAGTCAACGCCTTCATTAATCTGCGCAAGTGCCAGTTTCCTTGCCTTGGCGATATTTTCCCAGTCTCCCACGTATGCGCGTTGCACGACAGCGTAGGGATTAACGCTTTTCACGCCCCCTTCAAACGCCATAAACGTGCTATTACCGGACGGAAGTTCCTGCCCACCGATAATACCGATCTTGTCTGTTTCGGTCATCATACCGGCTATCATTCCCAAAAGATACGTAGCTTGTTCAAGCCGAAAGACGATCGGTGAGACGTTCTCGCGAATAGCCCCACTCGCTCCGGCGGACGTGATAAAGACGATTTCAGGGTAGTCTTGTGCAACCGCTATCGCTGCTTCCTGATATTCATAGCCGTGCCCGAAGATGAGGTGGTATCCTTGCATCGCATAGGCACGAAAATCCGCTTCCCAATCCGAGGGAGTTAAACTTTCAACGTAACTGACTTCCGCTCCTAATTCCGTTTCAATCGCTTTTAATCCGTCGTGTGCCAAGGCGTTCCATCCTTGATCGCTAATGGAACCTGGCAGAAGCATACCTACCTTGAACGTTTCCGATTCTGGCGCGTGGATAATTTTGCTGCTATCCTGAAGCCGCTCACAACCTAACATGAATCCGATTGCGAAAAGACACAAATGTACGGTATAGATTGCAATGCTATATCTTGATTTGCAAGATATATGTTTCACGCAACTCCCCCTTTGTATTTGCTGGCGCGCTGAAAAAACACGCCAACAACACACGATTTAGAAGAATATGTTAATCTTTGTCGTCTTCCTTTTCGGAGAAGTCGATTTGTGGCACCTTCAACTCACCAGCGAGGATTTTGGCTTTGGCACCTTCAACAGCTTTTTGCACCGCTTCCGGTACCTTACTTTTCAATGTAGGACTATAGGTAAGTGTGATCGCTTCGTCGGTTAGCATGTTGAAGGTATAGATTTGCGGTTTAAACTTGCCTTCTTTAATGATCTTGGCGATTTGCACAAATGCGTTCGGTGTAATCACTGCGTTTGCAATCACAGTTGGAGATATATCGCTTTTATCTCGGTTTGCCCCGAAGGTGTATACCATTCTTGCCTCTTTTTGGGCGGTTTCAGATTTATTAAAAATCTCAGCGGCTTCATAGGCACCGAGTCCAGCTGCGTCAGCATTGGGAAAAATAAAGTCAACGCCTTCGCTAATCTGTGCGAGTGCGAGCTCCTTGCCTTTGCCGATGTCCTCCCAATTTCCGACGTATACCCAAGATACCTCTGCATCAGGGTTCACGCTTTTTGCACCGCCTTCAAACGCCATAAACGTGCTGTTAACAGATGGGATGTTCTGTCCGCCCATGACACCGAGTTTATTTGTGTTGGTCATCATACCAGCAATCATCCCTAATAGATAAGCAGCCTGCTCAACACGAAAATTAACCGGTGAAATGTTGTCGGTGATGGTGCCGCCGGAAGACGTAATGAAGATCGTCTCAGGAAAATCCGGTGCGACTGCTTTGGCGGGGTCTTGAAACTCATACCCGTGTCCGAAAACCATGCTGTACCCATCAAGGGCATAGGCACGGAATTGTTCTTCCTGATCTGTGGGGGTTCGGGTCTCAGCATGGCTGATTTCCGCACCGAGTTGTTTTTCAATTTCTTTCAGACCTTCATACGCTAAAGCGTTCCAACCCGCATCACTAATTGACCCAGGAAGCAGCATGGCGACCTTAAATTTTTCATGTCCTTTTGCTTCAAGGTTTGTGCTACCGATTAGCATGAGTCCGATGATGAAAAGAGACAGGTGTAATGCATAGATTGCAACGTTATTTCGTAACTTGTAAGATATTTGTATCATGTCAAAATTTCCCCTTTTTTACCAAGAATATTTGAGATAGTATAGCATGTTTGCACGAAAAATGCAAAGTGTTAATAACATTGTCTCAGGTTATTAATTTCTTCTGTAGGCGGGATCTCCAAATCCCGACTTATCCATAGAAAATGATTGGAATCAACAAAAAGGTACTTGCTTGAATGGCTGAAAGTTGAAAATTGCTATAAATTTTCTATTGACACCTCTACACAAATCACGTATACTTTTTTCTGTTATTTCGAAGAAGGGATCGTAAATAATACAATTCGTGCTTTTTTATGGCGAAGAGTCCACATTAAATACAAATGGAAAATATGAAAAACATGTTTGAAGTCAAAGTAAATGCGAAAACACATTTAGTTGTTCAAAGCGATACAGGGCGTTGTTTAGGTGGTGTCGGTGCTAATTTTTATCGTCCCTTCGTTTTTCCGTTCTATACGCCAGCAGGACATACCGTTGTTCAGGAGTTCGCCTTCGATCATCCGTTCCACAACGGTATTTTTGTTGGACAAGGACCCGTGCAGGTCGGCGAGAGGGAAGCAGGTTTTTGGGCATCACCGCCTCGCCGCTCTTGGACAGACAAGGTTTTTGAAAAACTGGGACGGATGGACACGCAAAAAGAGGTTGAGATTACCCCGTATACCGATGGTGTTCAGTTTGTTCAGAATGTTATCTGGCGGGATGAAAACGAAGAACCGTTAATTGACGAAATCCGCACTGTCAATCTTTACGCGCTTGATGATGCCACAGTCTGCGATATGACGAGCGAAAAGATTGCATCCTACGGTGCTGCGACATACCCACAGACGAAGTTTGGAAGCATTGGCATGCGTGTCGAGCCGAGACTTCTGCCTGTCATGGGCGGTATTGTCCTGGCGGACAGCGGACGTAAAGGGAGCGTTGATGTCGTTCATGAAAGCGAATCGGACTATGTTGCCTATCAGAACGTGCTAACCGGACACGGACAGTTTGGTGTTTTTATGTCAATCCTTGATGAGAATATTCGGGGTCCGTGGTTTATTCGGGATTATGGGATGGCACTTTATAACCCGACTTGGACGGGTCCCGTATCAACACCAGCAGGTGAGCGTTGGAAAGTTGCGCTTCGATACGTCGCTTATGATGGCGAATTAACGGCGGGAAGAGCCGAAAAATGGTGTCTGCTGTAGATGGACAAAGAAAACATCCTTGAACTTCGGAATGTTACGAAGACCTTCGGCGATTTTGTTGCTGTTGACAGTGTTGATTTTGCGCTCCAAGCCGGTGAAATCCACGCGATTTTAGGAGAAAATGGTGCAGGGAAGTCCACGCTGATGAATCTTATCTATGGTATTTACCAACCATCAGCGGGACGGATCTATGTTACGGATCGCGAAAACTGGCGGCACAGATTCCGAGCGAAGTCGCCGCGTGATGCGATTGCGAACGGTATTGGCATGGTGCACCAACACTTTATGTTGGTTGAAAATCTTACTGTCGCTGAGAATATCGCTTTAGCTCTTGGGCAATTAAAAGGAAAGCAGAAAGATCGGAAGGATGGATCGAAGAACGGAAGGATGGATGCTTCTCAGTCTTCCAATCTTCCACGCTTCCTGTCTTCTCTTCCATTCCGTGCTTTTTGGTTTAAGAAAGAGGATGCGATTCGTATTACTGAAGAGCTCTCGGAACGGTTCGGTTTAGCTGTAGATCCAACTGCGCTGGTCCGGACGCTTTCGGTAGGTTTGAAGCAGCGTGTAGAGATCCTTAAGGCACTTGCTGTTGATGCTCGGATTCTGATTCTCGACGAGCCGACAGCTGTCCTGAGTCCGCAAGAGGTTGAAGGCTTCTTTACAATTCTACGCAAACTCCAAGCTGATGGTCGCGCAATCATCTTCATTAGCCATAAAATGAAAGAGGTTTTGAGTATTAGTAATAGGATTACTGTCTTGCGACGCGGCAAGAAGGTGTACCTTGGTAAAACAGGGGCACTCACTGCACGAGAACTCGCGCGGGAAATGATTGGCGAAGAAATTAGTGAGGTTGAACGTTCAGCCAGTTCGCACCTCGAAAGCGATCCACCAGATAGCGTCCTACAGCTTTCAAACTTGACGGTACTCGGCAATCGGGATGAGGTTGCGGTGTCAGATGTCTCTATGGAGACGTGTCGCGGTGAGATCGTCGGTATTGCGGGTGTAGATGGCAATGGCCAGCGCGAACTCGCTGAGGCGATTATGGGTTTACGACACAATGCATCTGGCACGATAAGCATCTTGGGTGCTAACCCGAAAGGGATAAATGCAGTACGACATCGCGGTGTCGGCTATATCCCTGAGGATAGACAAACGACAGGTGTCATCGCAGCGTTTTCAGTTACGGAAAACCTCTTGTTAAACGTAACCCACTTAGAAAACATTGCTCAGTGGAATATCCTTAACCAGAAGAAAAAGCGTGAAACAACAGAAAACCTAATTGCTGATTATGACATCCGCCCCCCTAATCCTGATATTCCAACTTCTGCCCTCTCTGGCGGCAATCAACAGAAAATCGTCATCGCCAGGGAAATCTCACTTCAGCCCGACCTCCTTATCGCCGTCAATCCCACACGCGGTTTAGATGTCAACGCCGCTCGCTATGTACACGAGAATTTGTTGGCACAACGCGACGAAAAGAAGTCTGTCCTCTTAATCTCAACAGAACTGGACGAGGTACTGCTGCTGAGCGATCGACTTTATGTCATGTCGAGAGGTAAACTCATTGAAGCGACTGCAGAACGCAACAACATCGAGGCACTCGGATTATTAATGACGGGGGAAGGGTTATAAGTTATCAGTTATAAGTTAAAGAGGTTCCTTGCAGTAATTCAACGGGTCTTGGAATATTCCAGAGCAAGGTTGATTGTTCCCAAACGCCTCTTAACCAACAACTTATAACTAACAACCGACAACCCTTAAAACATGATAGTAAAAAAAATCAATATTCACTGGTTGGCAACACCTGTTATAATTCTCGCGAGTGCGTTTGTCACAAACGCCATTATAATGTTGCTATGTCATTATAACCCGTTAGAAGCTTACCAAGCAGCGGTGAGCGGTGCGTTCGGTAATAGTAGGAAATTGGGAGAGACATTGGTGAAGAGTACCCCGTTTCTGATGGCAGGACTCTCGGTTGCGATGGCGTTTCGGTGTGGGATATGGAATATTGGTGCTGAAGGACAATTTTTGATAGGGGCGTTAACGGCGACCTGGTTTGGGACGAAGCTCGCTCCATTTTTCCCTCAAAACACGTGGATTGCTGTACCCATCTGCCTCTGCTTTGCCACACTCGCAGGCGGAATATGGGGACTCATCCCTGCCGTCCTTAAAGTGACACGCGGTGTCAATGAAGTTATTAGTACGATTATGTTGAACTACGTCGCTCTCCATCTGGTGAGTCTGATGATAGATGGGGGTCCATTGCAGGAAACAGCGCAACGCGGTCCGCAGAGCGATCGGATCGTCGAGTGGATGTTTCTCCCACGGCTTATCCCACCGCATCGAGTTCACTTGGGTATTATCATCGCTGTAATATTGGCGATTATTCTCACGTTCGTTCTCTTTCGGACGGCGTTTGGGTACCAACTCCGCGCAGTCGGAGAGGGTGCTGCTGCAGCGGAAGCAGCGGGGATTTCGATTGTACAAAACACGCTCCGGGTCTTTTTTATCAGTGGTGCACTTGCAGGACTTGGTGGAGCGATTGAACTAACTGCGCTGACCCGTCGACTTTTTCTCAACTTTTCGCCCGGATACGGTTACACAGCAATTGCTGTTGCGCTGTTAGCGAAGTTGAATCCATTGGTGACGGTTGCTGCTGCCCTCCTGTTTGGCGCGCTGACAACCGGTTCGTATAGCATGCAACGCGAAGTGGGTATCTCTGACAAAGTAACGTTCATAATGCAAGCAACAATTCTGCTTTTCGTTATTGGTTATGGTTCTATCCAACTTTTCCGTAAGCGTGCGACTGCACAGGAACAGTAGAGGGAATAGTTATCAGTTTGCCTCACAGTGAGAGTTACAAGAGGGTTCTGTTAAACGAAAACCTCTTAACTGAAAACTGAAAGGTTTTCTGAAAGAAAACCGTACTGAAAACTGACAACCCGTACAAAAATATGTTTGAAGAGATTCTTTCAGCTACAATTCGCGGGGCAACCCCGCTTCTACTCGCGGCGTTAGGCGAAGTCATTTCCCAACGTGCGGGTGTGCTTAACATCGGTATTGAAGGGATGATGCTCATCGGCGCGTTCTTCGGGATGGTAGGTTCCTTCTACACGGCGGAACTCGTGATGTTCGCACCGTGGTTTGGGCTTCTGATGGCAGGACTCAGTGGACTTGTCGCTGCCGCGTTGTTTGGGCTGTGTGCGATAAGATTGCGTGGGGACCAAGTTGTTATCGGCACAGCGATGACACTTTTGGCATTGGGTTTGACAGAGGTCATCTACCAGCGACTCTTTGGTGTAACAGGCATCGCGCAGGGAGTGCCAGCGTTTCAGCAGATAGACATCCCCTTGCTTTCACAGATTCCTTTCCTTGGATCTGCCCTGTTTTCACACAATATCCTTGTTTTCATCACGTTTCTGCTGGTGCCGTGTGTCTATTTTTTCCTGTACCACACGCAACCCGGGCTTCGGATACGCGCCTGTGGTGAACACCCAAGGGCGATTGCCGCTGCTGGCTCTAATGTCCACCGTTTGAGAATGCTCTGTTTGTTATTTGCGGGTGCTATGGCAGGCATGGCGGGCGGTTATCTCTCTATTGCCGATGTCCCGTATTTCACGCCTGGGATGACAGTTGGACGTGGGTTCATCGCTTTGGCGATCGTTATCTTTGGGAAATGGCATCCTGTGAAGGCGTGCGGTGCTGCGCTGCTCTTTGGACTCGGTTCAGCATTGGATGCGCGGTTCCAAGCATTGGGGTGGGAAATCCCGTACCAATTGTTTTTGATGTTGCCTTATGTGCTCTGCTTAGCAGTGTTGGCGGGGTTTGTCGGGCGTGCCGAAGCACCCCTCGCGTTGGGAAAACCCTACGGCGAATCAGAAGAATAGTTTTCAGTACTCAGTTAAACGCTTGTGTCGGTTACTTTTAGTGTTACTGCCACAAAACCCCTCTTAACCGACAACTATTATAGTAGAATCCGAAAATAAGTTTATATTTTGAAAAAACGCGCCCTGCTTCATGAACCCTGTAGGAGGGAATTCCGATTCCCGACTCTTCCCCTAAGAGTGTATAAGTAATTACGGGATCTACCATAACTCGTAAATGATAACTATTCCTCTAAAAAGTACTGCCGAGGCGAAGGTGGAAGGCTCTGTAGCGATCTAACGCACCTGGAACAGATGCGAGTGGGATCGCGTAGTCTATTCCGCCGGTGAGAGCACCGAGATCCAAGTAAAGTCCCGCACCAACAGAAGATGGCAACTGCGCTGTCGTATTGACATCTTCCAATGAATTCCAAACATTGCCAACGTCAAAAAAGAGCGCGCCGCGGATCCACCAATAGATCGGAAAGCGTAGTTCTGTATTAAAGATGAATTGTACATCACCGCGATGGATACCTGCGCTATCTTCAGGACCGAGAGAGCGTTCCGCGTAACCTCGAACTGTTGTCCCTCCCCCTGCCCAAAACCGCTCAAAAGAGATCAATTCCGCGCGACGGCTTGAGTGCAACCCAGTGGTGATACCGAATCGGAGTGCGGTTGCCAACACAAGTCCCGGGTTCCCGCCCGCTACTGAGAAGGGACCGACGAGTTTTTGGTAGTATCGGGTATCTGTTGTGGCTTTGATAAAACCGGTTTCGCCCTGCAAAAAGCCACCCGCATATTCAAGTGTGAGCGCGTTTAACATGCCACCCGTAGGATTCAGATAACGCACACGGCTATCATAGGTCCAGGAAAGTTGAACACTGCTCACAGTTGCACTGAAAGGGTTCTGCGCCTCAGAAAAACGGATAACTTCGAGTGTTTCCGGCATCAATGGAACCGGTTGGTCCAAGTCTCGGTAGCTATATCTTAGATCGAGGTGGTGCGATTTAAACAAGTCCCTGCTGAGAATAAAATTCCCTTGAAGTGCACGGACGTTATCGTCGACCTCTAATTTCTTGGCTAATACCTGTAAACTCCCCCGCGTCCGTCCAATCAACCACGGTTCCGTGAGCGTCGCATCGAAGAGATAACCTAACTCATCTCGCCACCCAAGTCTGCCGCGCACGCGCCCCCGGATGTTCCGTTTAAAGAGAAAGTTGCTATCTGTTAGTGCCAATGTTCCTCGGAAACCCTCTGCGAAACTGTAGCCGCTGCTTAAACTGTACGTCCGCGGTTTCTGTTTTTCGACCGTTATTGAAACATCATTGATTTTCCTTGGGCGAGGTGTCCCTGTGCTGCGGGTAGGCTGCGAGAAACGTTCATCTTTAACGCTGTGAAAAATCCCTAAACCGTAGAGATTTTGCAAGGCACTGCTTAACCTCTCTGCCGTCCAAAGGGTTCCCTCAAGATGTGTGACCTCCCTTTCAAGCACATGTCGCTTCACAACGTCCGTATCCCCTTCAAAATAGAATTTACCAAAAACTACCTGTTCACCTTCCGTATCCACGTTGAGTTGGAGGACACCGTGTTCAAAAACCTCAAGGTGCGTCGCTTCCTGTCTGAGTGTATAGCGAGGATTGCCTTCAATGTCTTGGATGCTCCAGCGGTTACCAATACGGGTTGCTATGTCAACACCAGCAAGCGTAAGATTGTGCTCTTTAAATTTTCTTCGGACTTCAAGAGGAAGTCTGCGCGCATCAAGGGACTCCGAGAAATTACCTGCAACGCGAAAGGCCGGGACTTCCGAGTCTGGTATATACCTGCCACTCGCCACTGCATCAATATACCCATGTTCATGATAGGCTTTTACGATTGCATTTCCATAGGTTTGTCGTGCAAGTGAGGCATTTGGCTGTGGGAGGGGGAGTTCACTTTGCAAACGCTCCAGAAGCGTAGTAGTATCTAACGCTTTGTTACCACTGATGTTACATCGGTGAATTATCTCTTTGCGTTCTTCAGTTATTGTAAGATGTATCGTGACTTCACCGATGTCAAGATTGTTGGGGCTCTTTTTATCAAGTACTCTTTTGATGGATGCCTTCGGATAACCTGCTCTTGCGTATAGAATTCCGAGTCGATCTATATCTGTGTCGAGTTCCTGTTCATAAAAAAAACGTTTCTGTTCTCGTCCAAATAATACCCTTGCAATGTTCGCTTGTAAGTTTCGCAAGAGTCCCGCTATAGGTTTTGTGGTCATCTCTTGGAGCAGTTTTGAATCCGAGAACGCTCGATTCCCTAAAAAAGTGACGCGCTTGACGACGTAGCGTGTGCCGGGGTTGATAGTGAGTTGAACACTGGATTCATCCGGGGTCTCCTCATCCACAATGGTGTCGTGGTAACCTTCGGTTTTAAAATAGGATTTTATCCTTCGTTCCCACATAGAAGGAGAAGCCGTGTTAATGAGAGGTGCTATATCTTCTCTGAATGCATCTTCAAGCAATAGCGGAAGTTCACCGATGTTCCGGACGAACTTCAGCTGGACGTGCTTACCTTCGTTGATATGAAATTGCAAAATACCGGTTTCATGAACGAAGGTCGGCGTGATCATGGCAGTCGGATAGCTGCTTTTGTGGTAGAGGTCTAACATGGATGCTACATCGGCTTCCACGTTGGATTGATTGTAAATCGGAGAGAGGCGGCTAAAGTTACAGACCTCTTTAAGGCGGTTTGTCGAGATAGCAGTGTTGCCCTGAATTTGCAGTATCTTAATAGTTGAGGCAGCCCCTGGGATTATCTGGTAGGTTAAGATGCCATCTTCGGTGAGAGCATCGGCAACCGTGACTTTCGCCTCGAAATATCCATGCTCTTGACATGTCCTTTCGATACGGCTGATGTCGGTTTTGACAATTGTCGGGACATATCTCCCACCTGGCTTTGATCTCATCGCATTTTCGATGGTGTTCTTGAATTCGTTTTCAGGGATTCCAGAGAGCACAATTTCCTTGATGCGCGCAAAGGGTGTTAGGTCATAGGTTAAAATGATGCCATCGGGGGTGTCTTGCGAGTAAACCCGAATTTGGGAATACTGTTCTGTCGCATAGAGTACTTTGATACTCTGTTGAATAGCACTTCGGGATAACCTGTCACCGGCATACACGACCGTTTGACTTCTGCGTATATTGAGGTGCTCTGTCGTTTCCTCTATGGGGTTTCCGTCTATAGCGTACGCTATCTTCGCGATGTGTTTGCGTTTGAGTTCTTCGCTTAGTGAAGGTGTGGTTTCACCCGATGTCCTTGTATCGCGTGAGATTTCTGTCGGTTCGTTTGCTTCTACGGATTGTAGAAGAAAACAGCAAAGCACCAGAATTAGCCAGTTCCATACTGTCAATGTGTAGTTTGAGCACAGCCTATGCATTTTCCGTTTTCGTTCGTCAGCAGAATGGTTATTGGAGGAATAGTTTTAACCATCAACTCGCGCCTTAGCAAAAGTATCTGTAGACGAGTTGATGGTTAAAGTTATAAGTTCGGTTCTTCTGCGAAAAAACCTTTCAGTGGTTAGTTAACATTCTGTGGCAGTAACAAGGTTTGTACCTGCCACAAGATATTTCTTAACTGGAAACTGAAAACTGATAACCGATAACTATTAAAAGCGTCCCTTGAGCTCAACGTCAATCCCGTGTTCCCTTCTTTCGTTCGTCTCAAATTTAATGGATATGTTTTTGCCAAGTGGGTACTCGGCACTAACAGAGCGTACGTCTTCCTCAAACGGGCGGTGAAGGCTAAAGGCAAGCTTCCCTAACTCCCCTGAAAGTGCGAGATTACGAAAAAGGAAAGCCGTAATATCTTCATCTGTGAGGACCTCAGTTGTCGTTTCAGAGGACGCGCTCAGGGTGAAATTAGGATTGTTTAGCGTACCGGTAAGGGCACCAAACACCTGAAGATCGACTGTGGTTTCATTTCTCGGCAGTATTCCACGAATACGGTTCGGGGTCTGGAGACGAACGTTGAGCACTGGATTAAAATCGACAGTACTCTGATTGCTGATTGTAGAACCTTCAACGATTTCAAAGGTTTGCGCAAAAAATCCAACTTTCCCCGTAAGCACTGAGACGTTTCCACTAAAAACCGGTTGATTAATTGGCCCGATGAGTCTGCCTAAGCAAGCAATCTCAATATCTGTTGGTCCGGTAATGGATGACAGCACACGAAAATTGTTGGGAATGTTGATATCCACATCAAGATGTAAATCGCGTAGAATTGGATAGTCTAATAAAATATCTGTTTCCTTGACTGAAACCCCCGTGAGCCAATCCCGAACGATTTCCCAGTTTTGTTGATAGTAACCTCCATTGATATGAAGGTTACCTGTTAAACGTGGGCGGAGAAGTTCACCTTGTAGGAAAAACTCAGTGGAATCAAGGTCTACCCGATACTGTCCTTGCTGTTCAAAGACCATTGATGTCAGGCTGGCTTGCATCTCCAGCGTTGGCGGTGTCTGCCATATCCGTCTGTCTGGCGGAGCTGTCATATTACCTCGGACCGAAAAGTTGCCTCCATTCAGCATACCATCAAACTGCGTAATGCTTGCCCCCTTTTCCGATAGCTGAAGCTTACCTTCCACATTTTCAATATTGATACCAGCATCCGGGAGTTCAAACCCAACATTTTTAAAAAGAATACCACCGTTGGCTTCTGGGGTTTCCATGGTCCCTGTCAGTTCGACATGCATTTCGCTTGTACCGGTTGTCGTTCTAAGTCCGGGAACTACAAATCGCAGCATGTCAAGGTCCTCTACTGCAATATCCAAGATTCCTCGCATTGGCATCTGCTGGAATTCCGTCCAGACTTTTTCTGGGGACTGTTGCAGTTCGATAAAAAACGGGATTAGTTCAAGTTGATAAGGCATGCTCCACGAGAAGTTAAGCTGGTTTTCACCGAATGTTGCTTTAAGGTATCGTCTCTCTGAAATTTCCCACTTCCCGTTCTGATATCGGATTCTCCATCGCAGGTCAATCGGGACATCATACAGATAGAGTTCGGCGGGTTCATTTTCGTGCCGCCGCAGGGTTATCTTCGGATTTTCGCTCGTGCCACTCATCTGTAGACTTCCCGACAACGCGCCAGTAATCCGATACGGTGCCGGCCACGTCTCAGTTATCGCTGAGACATCAAAATTCCTGAACCGAAGTGCACTGTCAAATTCTCCATTCACCGACCATTTGCTTTCGGCATCAATACTAAGCGTTGTTTTGGCTTCTTCAACCGTGTGCACGTTATCATTGATCTCGGCTGGTTTTTCATCTTCGTCGGTGAAAGTCTGCGTAACCGGAAAGGAATACTCGTTTTCAAGGATAAATGCTTCAGATAACGTTACTGTCCCTGCATTCAGGAATATCTGAATCGGTTGCGGGTCCTGGAAGTCGTACTGCCGATCCAGTGCCTTAAAACTAAAACGAACACTCTTAATTAATAGATCTGCGCTTGAAACTGCCACAAGGTTCGCGAGTGAGGGAACCTCTTGGATTTGCGGAAATGGCACGTTTTCTTCACTTGTCAGAAAACTGTCAAGAGGGACTGTTAGTTCATTGAGTGTCATGTTTAAATGTCCCTCTACTTCTTCGAGTAAGTCTGGTGGTAATGAGTGCTGAACCGTTGAACCGAGTGGGAATAGTTCAAATCTCAATCCGGCTAATGTGAAGTCTTTAGGCGTTAATCCGTCTAATGCCAATTGACCGTGCTGAAGTATACAGTAACCTGTGCCTATATCAAATTGGAGTTCTGTGACATCAATTGCGCCATCGTCTGCCTTGAGTCGCATCTTCATGTTCTGGATCGGTTCGTGAAAATTCTTCAAAAGAAGTTGCGGTGCCTCAAGCGATACATTCCCCATGATGTAGGGATCGCGGCTTGTACCTTGTAGTGCTAAATCTATGTCAACCGTGCCATCTGCTTCTAAAGAAAGAGTATCAATCCCAGGAAAAAAATTGAGGGGCAGTTCACTACCTCGGAGACGCATGTTGATCGGTTCGGCGAGGAACCGATCAGATATGTCCATCGCCACGAATGTCAGGTTAAACGGAATAACACCCGTGAGAGTTAACATATCCGTCCCATCTTTTAGCGTGATTCCAATGAGTTCTATCTCACTGTTCCTGTATTGGACATTTCCTGTCCACTCTTTTTGATTGAGCGTGCCGTTCCATCCTGCTGTGATATTAGGTGCGTCAAGCGTGCCACCAATATCAATGTTCATCAATGCTGTCATCGTAGGAGATGTGAGTTGTAAGGGGATATGCCCAGCGAGAGTCTCCGCCGCCTCAGTGATTCCGCTCGGATCAGATCTGAATTGGAGCGGTGCACTGTTCCTAAGACGGAAATCGTAGCCATCAAGTTCCAGTTTGCTTATTTCACCAATTACTGTAATCCGCTGTGGGTCTAAGTCTGTACCACTCAGCTTCACATATCCTGAAGCGACACCATAGTTCCCAACCTCTACTTGTGATGCTGACACATCAATTTCAAAATAGTTGTAGGGGTTGGGTGCCCCAACCCCTACAACTGCTTTTCCTTCGGCACGGTAGGTGCCATCTCCGATCTGTCCGTTCGCCTCTGCCTTTTGAATCCGTACAAATTCTGAATCGAAGTTAATATCTACACGAAGTCTCTCCAGTGTGATAGCCGGGATATAAGAGGCAAAACGAATCGGACGCTTTCCGACTGTTTCAGCGTATAGTAGCGCAAGAGGTTCAGCGAGCGTGCCGCCAATCTCCATTGAAGTCTCTAAAATCCCAGTTATTCCGTTACCGGAGCCAAAATTATCGATAGCTTCCATCGGCAAAGTGGCGAGATCCAAAGCACTTGTATTGACGCGGATGTGTAATTCCGAGTTGTTAACTTCCTCCGGGTCAACATCAATGTGCCCTCCCAGAGTAATATCGTTACCCAGGAGTTTGAAAGCACAATCCTCAAGACGCAGCGTCTCCTCCTGATATATTATTCCCCCCGCTGCATCCGTTGCGTTAATATCACCAACTTCCGTTTCTAACGTGAGTGTCGGAATTGCCCATTCTAATCTGACAATGGGTTGGGCGGATGTTCCGGTCACGTTCAAGTCATAACGAGCCGTACCGGCTTGCAGCATACCAAGCGGAAGTCCTAATACATTTCCAAATGGAGGCAGCGCGAACTCATTAGATACAGCGTGCAGATCCATCGTCTCGCTTTTTGCATCGAATGTTCCTGTCAATGCAATAAAGGAGGATTTGTCTTCGGATGTCCTTAGAGAGAGCGCGTCAATTGTCCATTTGTCGTCTTTGAGATGCAAGCGAATCGGTTCAGCATTTGTGAATTCAATTCGGTGGTCTGCTGTATTCTCGTAGTGGAGTTGAGCGGTAGTTACGAGAATATTGACATCGTAAGGATAGATCTGCTGTTTGTCGGATTCAGTAGTTTCGTTTTCAGGTGATGGTGCGAGGTCCTCCAATGTACCGGTTATTGATGCCCTCCCATCAGCGGTACCTGTAACCGCCTCAAAAGCCGGATGCAAGATGCTCAGAATCGGTTTAACCCTAAATGCTTTGTTCTCCGCTGTGAAATGGTAGGGATTCCCAGTATCCATACTGACGTAACCCCGAATCCGGCTCGTTCTTTCAAACCCATGTCCATGGAAATCAAAAATATCGGGTTCACCGGTGGTGTCTTTCCGTTCTATGAGTTTACCGAGCAGGGAAACATCACCGAGCAAATGTTTGGTGCCGCGTCCGTTATTTAAGAAAGTTACGTCTGAGAAATCGAGTTCAACCCGAAAATCGGCATCTTCAGGTTTCCTGAGCGTTCCAACAACCCGGACATCGAATTCTCCTTCAAAGGGGAAATCAGAGAGTTTCGCTGCTTTCGCAATTTCCTCTAAACGAACTGGGGCATCACTTTCAAGGAGGATGTCGTAGTCGGAATTGGAAGCGACCGAAACATTGAGCGTAACCTGCTGTCCGCGTGTCGTTATCTTAAAGTTCGGTAGTGTGACGTTGTAATCCTCAATCTCTAAAGGTAGCGTTAAGGGATCCAAATGGATGCCCCATGCCACGCCCTTGGCGACACCGAAGTTAGCCCTACCATCCAGATTGATGAGCGTTCCGTCTAATTTGAGTTCGCCTCTGATCTCACCATCTACTGGATATTCTGCCCCTAACAGGATCCTTGGATAATGTTGAACGTAAACAGGATCGGCAACAACGCTGAAATTCGCAGGAAATTCGCCTTCAACATCCACAGTCCCGGTAATTGTTGCGCGACTCTCATATTCGGTTTTAGTAGTTATCAATTGTCGGTTGTCAGCCATCAGTGAAGAGGCACTTGATACATCGTCCCCCTCTTTAACTGATAACTGACTACTGATAACTGATAACTTTTCTATCGTGTCTTTCGTCAGCAAGCCGTTTTCAATAAATACCTTGCCATCGTGATAACGAAAATCACCCATCAGCAGACCGATCGGGATGTCGTTAAATGTTGCCTCTGGAATCTCTATGGATCCTTTCAGTATACCGTCGGAGAGCTGCGCGGACACTTGGGCTGTACCGCCAATATCGGCACTTTTGGCAAGCTGCATTAGGTCGTCAAAGTTGACACCGGACAGGCGAATATCTAAAACATCTTGCTGTGCTAAAGGGAAGGGTCCTGTAATGTTAATCCCGGTTTCATCAAGGTTGCCATCTGCTGTCAAATTGCCATCTACTATTGTGCAGTTGAGCGTTGAATCCTCAAATCGGATCTCGTCGAGAATCGTCTCCATCACTGCTATCCGGCTGTCAAATTTGAGGCTTGAGATGTCTCTGCTATTGCCGTTGAATTCGGCGGTACCTGAGAGGATTCCAGCACCGTCTGCCAGGTTTTCTGGGAGTTCGACGAACATTGACAGGAGCGGTATCAGTTGCACTTCTGTGACAGACCATTTCCCCTTGTAGTTAAAGGGATGATTTACGAGTTGTTGAAATTGCTTCAACAGGTTACCTTCCGGTGGGTTTTCTAACGTAACACTCCCGTCACTGGTCATAGTGCCATCGGCAACTTGTACATGAAATGTTTTTAGCGTGAATGTCGGTGTGGGTTCAGAATTGAAATTCGCTTCAACATTGAGGTCTGCCAACGCTATGCTGGCGAGGATTGTATCCTCGCCTGTCTGTGAATTGTTTTTAGCAATAGAGAAGGTCGGCATCTCCGCAGTGAGTGTGCCGTCTAAAGTGGAATCTGTGCCGTTCACTCTCAGATTTGCTTTTACAACACCCTCAAGGTTTATATCTTCACTGAGGAATTGTTGTACGTCTGCGACATCGAGTTCTAAATTAACACGACCATCCCAAGAAAAAGGGGTTTTTCCGTGGGTATATCCGCCTGTAACTGTCAGGTCTGAATTGCCAAATTTGATGCGGAGATTCTTTAGTTCGTTCTTATTGGCTAAGATCGAAAACTCGGCATCAAAGTTGTCAATTGCCGTTTCGGAACCGTTAAACGTAAAACTGCCAGTCTCAATTTTCAGAGCTCCGTCGTGTTTCCATGTATTGAGAGGTCCCTCCACTTTGACAGAAATTCCATTGATCGTTATGTCAAGATTCCGTTGTGTGTCAATGTAGTTGATCCTTCCGTCGGTAAAATCGAGCAGTTCAATTGCAAAACCAAACTGTAGCGTATTTTTACTGGACGGGTCTTGTGGCGTATTTTTAGTAGACGGATCCTCTTGAAAGATGTTGGATAGATTGAGACTCCCATCAGGATTCTGATTCGCATGGATCTGGGGGTTATCTACCTTTAGTTTCTTCACCTCGAATTTACGAGTTAGAAGTCTCAGCGGATTGTATATAAGGCTGACTTCCCCTGTGGAAATTACAGGTTTGCTTTCCTTGGAAATCTCAACGTTTTTAACACTGACACTTCCTAAGATGTTCCCCTCTATCTTGCCAATGCTTGCAGTGTAGCCATCCGTTATCCGATTTTTTAGTTCGGTCTCCAGTCGTCTCTCTACCCAATTGAGGAAAGTCTGTGAACGAATGAAGAAGAAAGTGCCGAATAGCCCAACAATAAGGAATATTCCGAGGAAAATAGATATTTTTAGGAGTCTTTTTCGCATCTTCGTTTTCCTATGGGAGCGATCAATTTCCAAAGACTTCGTGAGCCTCCGCTACAATCTCAGCAGTTGTTTGTTGAGGTTGTAGATAATCTTCCGGATTGCGTGCTTGAGAATTTGGGTCGATTGTGAGCCAAAGCAGATATTCAATATTTCCAATGTCTCTGTGAATTGGCGAATAGGTCACGCCCATCACTACGGCTCCGAGTTTCTCCGTGACGAAAGCACGCAGGTTGTCTATTGTTTGGATGTGTACCTGTTTATCGGACACAATTCCACCCTTTTTGACGTATGCCTTCCCGGCTTCAAATTGCGGCTTGAGCAGTGCAACAATATCATAGTTGTCGGTTATCGGTTGTCGGTTTTGACCAACAACTCGCGCCTTAGCAAAATTATCTGTAGACGAGTTGTTAGTCAAGGTTAAAGAGGACTCTGATTTAGTCAATCCATCTCTTAACTGACAACCGAAAGGTTTTTCGCAGAAAAACCGAACCGATGCCTGATAACCATTTTGCTGTGTGATGAGTTTGATGACGCTCGGCAGTACTGTTCTCAAGGAGATAAAGGAGACATCAATTACAGCGATAGAGATAACGTTTTCGCTGTCGTTCAACGCTTCTGTTTTTACGCGTGCTGGTGTTAGATGTCGGATGTTCGTCCTGTCAATCGTCTGGACTTGTGGATGCTTACGGAGTTTCCACGCGAGTTGTCCGTAACCGACATCAACAGCATAGACGAATTTTGCACCGTGCTGGAGGAGACAGTCTGTGAACCCCCCCGTTGATGCCCCGACATCAAGCGCAACCCGATTCTGAACGTCTACATCAAAGGTACGTAACGCCTTCTCTAACTTGAGTCCGCCACGGCTTACATATTTTTGTTGCTGCTTGACGACGACCTTCGCATCGGCTGGAATCTGCTGTCCCGGCTTAATTTGGGTGTTTCCGTTAACGGCGACTTCGCCCGCGAGGATAAGTCGTTTCGCCTGTTCCCGACTCTCTACGAAGTCGTGCTCTACCAGAAAAGTGTCTATCCGTTGCATTGTTTTTATTGAGATGTCTTGGCATCACTCTTGCTGTTGCATTGCCTTTGCTGTACGGACGATTGCATCGGCATCGCATTGGCATAGGGCATAGAGGTACTGGACATCCCCATGCTCAACGAAATCGTCTGGAATACCGAGATTCGTAACCTGCACGTCTTTGATACCCGCTGCAGCGAGTGCTTCCAAAACTGCACTCCCGAAACCGCCCATCACCACACCATCTTCTATCGTAATTACCTTACCGATGCGTTCTGCAAGCGGAAGGATCGTTGCAGTATCTAACGGTTTTACGAAGCGTGCGTTTACAACCGTCGCGGAAATGCCTGAATCCGCTAAGGTCTGTGCAGCTTCAAGCGCGGGATAAACTCGGTTGCCAATAGCGAGCACAAGGACATCTTCACCTTCTCTAACGACTTCGCTTTTTCCGATCGGTAATGCCTTCGGTTCCGCAGCAATCTTTACGCCTATGCCGGTGCCGCGCGGGTAACGAAACGCAATGGGACCATCTTCGTAGACCAGAGAGGTTTTTACCATAGATTGTAATTCGTTCTCGTCTTTCGGTGCCATGACGACCATGTTTGGAATAGAGCGGAGATATGCCAAATCGAAAACGCCGTGGTGTGTTGGTCCGTCCGCCCCTACAAGTCCGGCTCTGTCCAAAGCGAAGATAACTGGAAGGTTTTGGATGCACACATCGTGTAGGACCTGGTCGTAGCTCCGTTGAAGGAAAGTAGAATAGATGGCGGCGACGGGACGCATCCCTTGTGCAGCAAGTCCGCCCGCAAAGGTGACAGCGCACTGCTCTGCCAATCCGATGTCAAAGCATCGACTCGGAAACGCGTCGGCAAACTTATCAAGTCCGGTACCACCCGGCATCGCTGCTGTTACACCGACGATTCGCGCATCGCGTTTCGCTAACTCAATCAAGGTTCGGCTGAAGACTTCCGTGTAGGCGGGTGTTGTGGATTTCGGTTTGATTGTTTTTCCCGTCTCCAGATTGAAGGGACCACTCACACTATAGAACCCAACAGGGTCTTCCTCTGCTGGCGTATAGCCGCGCCCCTTTTCGGTTACAACATGGAGTAAGATGGGACCGGAGAGACTGCGAATCCCAGTCAGGACCGGTATTAACGCCTCTAAATCGTTTCCATCAAGTGGACCGAAGTAGCGAAACCCGAATTCCTCAAAGAGAGTACCCGGTTTCAATGAAGCCTCAATTTTGCGCGCAACTTGCGTTGCATCTGCCGGTATTAAGTTGAGCAATTCTTTGACACCAGAGCGGAGGAAGTTATAGTGTGGTGAACTTGTGAGTTTATGAAAATGTTTTGAGAATGCACCGACAGTCGCTGAAATAGACATGTTGTTGTCATTGAGGATGATGACCATATCGTTTTTGAAGTCGCCGGCAGCGTTCAACGCTTCAAATGCCATACCGCCTGTTAATCCACCGTCTCCGATAACAGCAACGACTTTGTAATTCTCATTGGTAAGGTCTCGCGCAGTGGCGATGCCTAACGCGGCGGCGATGGAGGTGCTGGAGTGCCCGGCACCAAAAACATCGTATTCACTCTCGGCTCTGCTGAGGAACCCACTGATACCCCCACTTTGTCGGAGGGTTGAGAACGACTCTCGCCTTCCAGTAAGCAGCTTATGCGGATATGCTTGATGCCCGATGTCCCAGATGACTTTGTCGCGTGGGGTATCGAACACTTTATGTAATGCTACCGCCAATTCGACGGTTCCGAAGTTCGGCGCGAAATGTCCTGGATGCTGTGAGAGCACCGCCAATAAATAGGCGCGCATCTCTTCAGCAAGTGCTTTGAGTTCGTCGATCTCAAGTTTTTTCAAGTCTGCCGGACTATTGATTTTTTCTAAGAACATGTTATGAATCCTATTTTTTTAAGAGTTATCTGTTTCGAGAACGTTTTCTATGCGTTGTTCTGCGTTTTCAAGCATCTGCCTGCACGATACAGCCAAACCGATGCCTTCCTCAAAGAGTTTGAGGGAGTCCTCAAGCGGTAGTTGGTTGCCTTCTTCGAGCTGTTCAACAATCTGTGTTAGTTTTGTGAGTTTTTCTTCAAATGTCATGTTTGATCTCCATTTGATGATCTTCGTCCAGTAATTCCTCAACGCGACAAGCGAGATGTCCCTGTGCCAATTGCACCTCAATTCTGTCGCCTATTGATACCTGTTCGGTTGATGTTAGGATTTTACCATCTGTTTTTCGACTGATACTATATCCGCGCTGCAATGTGGCTAATGGACTTAGGGCGTTTAGACGTTGTGCGAGTGTATGGAGTTCGCGTTCGCTATCGGTACGTCGGCGTTCTGCTGCGGTACGACAAGCAGCCTCTAAAGTGTCCACTGTCTGATACAACTGATATATTGCATCCTTGCGCCGCGTTGGTGCAAGCCGCGTCTCAAGTTCCTGTATACGTGTCTTATGTCCTTGCAGTCGGTTTTTCGTTATCTCGCGAAGCCACGTGTCGAGTCCATCAAGTTGTGCGAAAAGTTCGTCCTGGTCTGGAACAATATGTTCAACTGCTGCTGATGGGGTTGGGGCGCGATGATCAGCAACCATATCAGCGATTGTGAAATCCGTTTCATGTCCGACAGCAGACACAACCGGAATCGTAGCGGCAAAGATTGCGCGCGCAACACGTTCTTCGTTGAATGCCCAAAGGTCCTCAATCGAACCCCCCCCGCGTCCGACGATTAACACATCTATATCGTCTCGCTGATTCATTATCTCAATTGCCTGCGCAATTCCTTCTGGTGCCCCATCGCCTTGGACAAGGGTCGGATGCAGCAACACTTCGGCTAACGGATAGCGTTTGCGAAGTTGCTCGCAGATGTCTTGGAACGCTGCACCTGTTGCAGAGGTAATCACGCCGATTTTCTGCGGAAATTTTGGCACCGGCTTTTTGTACTCGGCATCAAACAAACCTTCTTCGGCGAGTTGCTGTTTCAATTCCTCAAAGGCTCTTTGCAACGCGCCGATTCCAAGCGGCTCTACGGCATTAACCGTAATTTGGTATGACCCTTGAGGGGCGTAGATACCGATCCGTCCTTGGACCAGCACCTCTTCGCCATCACGTGGTAAAAACCGAAGTCGGGCCGCACTGCTCCTGAAGAGAACACAACTGATTTGACTATTCGCATCCTTGAGCGTGAAATAGGTATGTCCAGAACCTGCGCGCCTACAATTTGAAACCTGACCTTGCACCCATACCTTTTGAAGATGTGGGTGTTGCTCTATCAGATTTTTCAACAAATCTGTTATTTCACTGACACTACGGACAGTCCTTGTTGGCATCGAGAATTCTAATTGCATATTAGTACTCAGTTATCAGTTATCAGTTAAGAGGTTTTCGGGTATCCCAAAACCTCTTTCTGACGACTGAAAGATTTTTTTCGGAGAAAAAAATCGCCCTGACGACTGATAACTATTCCTCTGACAACTGACAACCATTCAATATTGCTGTTGCAACGGCACGATGTTCACTGCCATTCCTGTTGTTTCGTCTAATTCTATCTCAGCACCGCAGAGTTTGACGTTGTCTTTGGCGACAGCAAAACGGGTGGGCATCATCGTCAAAAACCGTTCAAGTACGTGATCTATTCGTGTCCCGATAACTGAATCGTAAGGACCCGTCATACCGACATCTGTAATGTAAGCAGTGCCTTGCGGAAGGACGCGCGCGTCCGCTGTCTGAACGTGGGTATGTGTGCCAACTACCGCCCCAACCCTGCCATCTGCGTGCCAACCCATCGCCATTTTCTCAGAAGTTGCCTCTGCGTGAAAGTCGAGGAGGACATGCGGTGTTACCGCTTTTACTTCAGGTAAAATCTCGTTGAAGGCGTGAAACGGGTTGGTGTAAGGACTCATGAAAAGCTGCCCGGCGAGATTGATGACACCGAGTTGGGTTTGTCCATCATCCGAGGTAACAATGGTTACACCGCGTCCGGGAACCTCAGCAGGATAGTTCGCGGGTCGTATCAGCTGCGGCGTTGTATCTATAAAGTCGAAAATATCTTTATTATCCCAAACATGATTTCCAGTAGTAATTGCGGAGACCCCAGATGCCAAAAGGTGGTCAACGATTTCAAACGTTAACCCTTTTCCGCCCGCCGCGTTTTCTCCATTAACAACAATAAAATCGTAGTCGTACTGATGTGCTTGCAGAAATTGCGTTGTCGCAGTTCTACCTGGATTTCCGACGATGTCTCCAATAAACAGTATCTTCATTTGCTCCTTATCACTTTCTACATAAAATTGTTTAGTTCCTCAAGTACTCTCTTCTGTAGGAGCGATCTCCCGATCGCGATGCCTGCTGATTGCTACTCTCCTTCTAACTCTGCGAGCGTGAAAACGGATGCAAAGGAACAACCGAGTGCGTTAATTTTCGCTTCACCGCCTGCTTGTCGGTCAATGACTGCTATGACATGTTCGACTGTGTATCCCTCGGCGCGGATCTGTTCAACTGATGTACAGACCTGCCCCGCGGTTGTAATCACATCCTCTATGACGACAAGTGTGCTACCTTCCTTAACGCCTCCCTCTATGAGATTACAGGTGCCGTAGGTTTTCGCTTCCTTTCGGACGTAGAAGCAGGGCAGTCCTGTTTGCAATGAGAGCGCGGTTGCGAGTGGAATACCACCTAATTCCAAGCCTGCTAAACCGTCACATTTCGACGGCAGCAGTTTCGCCATTTCTTCAGCGATCGCAATGAGTAGCGTTGGGTTACTCTCAAACCGGTATTTGTCCCAATAGAAGTTGCTTATATTCCCAGAGCGGAGTAAGAATTCTCCTGTAAGATATGAGGCGGTACGAATCTGTTTTGCGAGTTCTGTTTTTGTCATTATTAGTTGTCAGTTTTCAGTACGATTTTTCTGCGAAAAATCTTTCAGTTGTCAGTAGCTTTCAGTTGTCAGAGCGGTTTTTCTGCCAAAAACCTTCAGTTTTCAGAAAAAGAGTTGGGATACTCCCAAAACCTCTTAACTAACAACTGACAACCGAGAACTGACAACTATTAAAATATCTCAATGTGTGCAGTTTCGCCTGCTACCACTTCTCCGATAACAGCGGCTTCGGGGCAGTCGGCGGCGTGGAGTTCTGCTAACGCTGCATCGGCATTCTCAGCAGACAGTGAGAACAGCAAACCGCCGGAGGTCTCCGCCTCCATCAGAATATGATGCATCACTTCACTATTCGTATGGAAGGTGACCTTGTCCTCAAGGAATGTCATATTCGCGAGATAGGCTTGCGTGTAGGTGTCTTGCGCAACAAGCGCAGGCGCGTCTGCAAAGTAGGGCACTGCCCTGCTGTCAATCTTCAGACGAACATCGTTACCTGCTGCCATCTCCGAGGCGTGCCCTAACAAACCGTAACCTGTGACATCCGTGCAAGCACTGGCACCGTATTTTAGCATTACAGCAGATGCGGAGGCATTGAGACGGGTCATCGATTCAACAAGTTGTGGGAGGATAGCGTCGCCGATTTTATCGAATTTCAGTCCGGTCGTGAGGATACCGATGCCGAGGTTCTTGGTTAGGATGAGGACTTCACCCGGACGCGCCCCGTAGTTTTTGACGAATTTTTCTGGATGCACGATACCCGTTACGGAGAGTCCGTACATCAGTTCCGGTGCATCCACCGTATGCCCACCGACAAGCGCAGCACCTGCCTCAATAGCCTTCTCCGTTCCACCCTCGATGATGTCGCCGAGGATAGGAAGCGCAAGGTCGGCTTTGGGCCAACAGGTGATGTTCAACGCCGTTTTTGGGACACCGCCCATGCTATAGACATCGCTCAGTGAGTTCGTCGCTGCGATCGCACCAAATGTGTAAGGATCGTCTACGATAGGTGTGAAGTAGTCCACGGTGTTGACGAGCGCGATCTCGTCGGAAATGCGGTAGATTCCGGCATCATCGGAGGTTTCGGTACCGACGAGTAGGTTCGGGTCGGTAGATTTCGGGATTTTACCTAAAATGTGCGCAAGCTCACCCGGAGCGAGTTTTGATGCTCACCCAGCACATTTCACGGTTGCTGTTAGACGGATTTTCTCTTGTATCATAATAGAGTTGTCAGTTGTCGGTTGTCAGTACTCAGTTTAAAGAGGACCCTGATTTAACCAAGCCATCTCTTAACTGATAATTGTTAACTTGTTACTGCAGATCCTCCAAGACGGATTTTACGTACGCCACGCTCCTGCCATCCTGATGGAACTGATCGCCGTCGCGGATACCCTCAATCGCCAGATAGCCATCGTAGCCAGCATCAAGCACCGCCGCGATCGCGAAGCGGTAGTCGATTTCACCATCGGGCAGCGGGACTTGGACGTAGATAGCCGTTTCCAGATCGGGTATATGTACCCGATAGAGGCTCTTGCAATGCCAATAGTTGACGTGTGGTGCAACTGCTGTGATTGCGGCTTCACACGTCTCCTCTGGAATATCGTAGGTCCAGTAGACATTACCTAAATCCGGGTTTACGCCAACGTTCTGTGCGTCGATTAATTCTAACAGACGGAGCGTTGACGAACTGTTGTCCGCGATTGAGTTTTGATGGATTTCTATGGAGATCTCAATGCCGAGATCCGCGGCGACAACGGCGGCTTCACTCACAGCCTTGGCAGTCCGTTTGTAGTCTTCATCATTTGCTTGGCGGCTTGATCCTTGTGAGACGGATTCACCACGATATGTGCCTTTTCCCTCTGGATTGTCGGGGGGTGTCGTAACAGTGGAATTAACAATACCGCTGCCCATCTTCGCAGCGAAGTGAACGGCATCTATCATGCGTTGTTTGTTTGCTGCAGCGACTTGTGGGTCCCTCGCAGCACCACCGCCACCGCGAATTGCGACGCACGGCATACCTGCGTCTTCAAGTTCTGAGCGGAGCGTCTCAGCTTCAGCGTCAGAGAGGTTCATCGCAGGAAGTTCAATTCCCTCGAATCCAATCTTGTTGACGTGTTTCAAAAACCGTTGTCTATCTGTTGTATCAGTGGGTAACGCCCCACCGTTGTAGGGATACGATGCACATCGTCTAAAAGCGTAGGCTATCTTCATTAAGGCTCTCCTTCAAATAGGTATGCTACAGCCTGCTGAAATTCTTGAAAAAGTTGAGGGTTTAGAGCATCCATCGCCTCAGGAGTCTCCCGGGCATCATTGCTGTCGGAGGACTCTTCTTGGAGCGCGGTATCTTGGACATCGGATTGGGTACTCACACCGTTATTCTGGTTAGATAGTGTAGCACATTCTCCGCTTTTTTGTAAAGCGGTACCTCGGTCTGAGATTGCACCGAGGATGCTGCGATAATACCATGCTTGGTCTTCAATGCCACCGTGAAACCGATCCCACACAGTATCACCAATGACATCGTATTCTGAAATGATAGTGCGTAGATTGTGGAGTTTGTCGGCACATGTTACAATACAGACTTCAGGGCTAGCGGTTCGTAACGCTTCGATGCGTTCGGTTTTACGTGCTCGCCACCGCAACGCCTTGTTCTCCGAACACCCATCGACGATACTTGCGATATGGTCTCCAAAACGTTCCCGAATAAATTCCAATGTCAGTTCGGTGTCTTCGACAGTATCGTGGAGGATGCCTGCAATAATCACCGCTTCGGCGCACCCCGCTTCCATTAAAATAAGTCCAACAGCGTAAGGGTGTGTGATGTAAGGCGTGCGGGTACCTTTCCGATATTGCCCGTGGTGGGCTTCGGCGGCGACTTCTATCGCTTCTTCAATCCTGTTTTTCCCTGTTCCGTTCTGCGTCATACTTTCCAATTGGTGCCTGTAATTGTCGTAGCTCGCTGTTAAAAAATTCGAGACTTAAAGATTTTTAAATGATACACTATTTTCAAGGCATCCGTCAAGACTTTTTTGGGTGATTTGGGTTATAAGTTATAAGTTATAGGTTATAAGTTAAGCCTTATAGCAGTTGGAAAGGTTTAGCATGACACAAACACTCTTAATTTATAACCATAAACCAAAAACCGAAAAGGAGCATATATTGCAGAATTTCAAAAACTTAGAAGTGTGGAAAAAATCTCATGCATTAACATTAAGTGTATATGAATCAACATCCCAGTTCCCCCGCGAAGAGATATATGGATTGACAAGCCAAATTCGTCGAGCCTGTGCATCCATACCGACCAATATAGCTGAAGGGAGCGGGAGAGAAAGTGCAGCTGATTTCGCTCGTTTTCTTCAAATAGCAGTCGGATCCGCAAGCGAAACCGAGTATCTTGTTCTACTCGCTCGCGATCTGAAATACATCACCGCAGCACAGTACACCGAATTAATAGGGACAACGATTCGCGTGAAGAAAATGCTTATCGCTTTACTAAAGCGTGTCAGAGCTAGTAGTCTGTCACATTTATATTGCTGGATATAATTTGTTGAGTTTGATGCGTG
>JAPPBX010000097.1 GCA_026702755.1 Candidatus Poribacteria bacterium
GTGAGTTCAAAGTTTGCCTTCTTTTTTCAACTCGGCTTGAATCTCCCGATAGTCCCGAAAATGGGTCTCGCCTTTTGCTGCAGTGTCCATGTCTAAAATGTCTTCTAAATCTTCAAGGTGCTGCATGAGAAGGCGGTACTCCGGCATCGACAGGACAGCAGCGGTTTTTTCACCTTTATGGTTGACAAGATATTGCGGATTGATATTAAGCATAAATATTCTCCTATCCAAGTCTTTAGGTTTCTGGATTTCCTATGTTAGTATAGCATATTGTCGGAACGTTGTCAAAGGCATTTTGGGAGAACACTCTGACGAAATTCAAGGTCTTGTTTAAGTGTAGTAAAGGAACAAAGTTGATGGCAATTATGGAGAAATATGACAGATCTATAGGTTTAATCTAACTTACGCGCTGATGCTCAGGGGTTGAGCAGTGGTTCATAACTATTGGTGTGTTCATGAATTCGTTGGCGTTCGCGATTGACATCCGGATCTGCACGGCGGGGGATACCGGTGATTGCATCGACAGATTCGTCCGCCTTGAAACGTAGATAGAGTTTTTGTGATTGGGCGGCGAGCGACGGGTTCTTGAGCGCACGGTAACACCGCATCATGTTGTAGTGTGCGTCCAAATCTTCTGGATCCACAGTGAGCGTCTTCTGGAATTCAGCCAGCGCGGTTTCGTAGTTGCGTTTTAGGAAGTGCATACGTCCAAGTTTGTTCCGGACACGTGTGTCGCGTGGGAATTGCGCAGCAGCGTGTTGGAGATGCTCAATCGCTGTATCGTAATTGCCGTCCGCTTCTTGAACGAGGGCGTAAAAGTAGTGGACTTTTGCGCGATGCGGGTTTTCAGGGGATAGCGTCTTCTGAATCTCAAATGCCTTTTCGAGCATCGCTTCCGCGCCTTGCATGTCTCCTTCCTCAATTCGGGCTCTTGCTACGTTTACCCACCCATCGAGATATGTTGGCTCTATTTCGGTTACCTTCAAGAAAGCAGTCTCCGCGGCTTTCAGGTCGCCTTGCAGGAGAAGCCCGATGCCGTAGTCGTTCCACCGTTCACGAATGTTCTCAGATTTTGACGGTAACGCAGTTGCTTCTACGGCTTGGGTTGACGGCACACGAAGTGTGCCTACTACTTTTAAGGTTGTTTTGGCGGATGCCATTTCGATGATCGGTAGGTTCGGGATCGCCTTGATTTTCCCAGCGACATCTGAGGTATCACCTGTCCAAACCCATTTGCCGTCATCGTAGCCTTTATCTACCTGAAAATCCGTGTCCTCTGGGTCACGCACACCGGCGTAAGCCCACTGTGTGTGCCACCAATTGAATTTGCGGTAGTTGAGTTTCGCCTCCAGTGTGAGACGGTCCCCACAATCGGGTGGGATTTCGAGCCGGTAGCGGACGGTATCGGCGGCACCGGGTGGAATTGTGTTTGAATAGAGCACAGTTCGCATTGCCCAAGCGTTTCGTTTATTAATCAGGTTTCCGTGTGCATCAAGCATATAGGCGCGATAAAAATGCGCGCTCGGATCGACCGGTCCGTTTCCATCGGGCGCAGCGATTCTGCCGTTCCAGAAAACGATTTTTCCGTTTTCATCGGTTGCTTTTACCTCCAGCCAGATGTCGAAGGCATCGATCGTGCCAGTCGGGAAACGGTGTCCAACACCTCGTGTGCGTACGACGACATCAATCCGTGTGTCTTTACCTCGTGCGATTTCAGTTCCACTGCTTGGAATCGGTGTGCCGTCTTTGAAGAGATCCAACGTTACTACTTTATTCTCCAAGAACTCTGTTACAATTTTGAGTTGCTCTGGATGCTGATTTACAAAGGGCAGTGCTGTGTTTGCAGCGGGGAAGCGGTGGTTATGAACCTTGCCATTGATATTTCCTGCATCTGTAGAGTCAACGAGCGGCATGTGACAATCGACGCACTTTTTCGCCGTTTCGGGATAGTAGAAGGACAACGCGCCTTGGTGGGAGACCCCGCTTTTCTGCCACTGGTCATAGTCGTTGAAGCCGCGTACCCATCGAAAATTGTTGACCGGTTCGTCCAGATGCACTTTATGACAGGTTGAACAGAACTCAGCCGTGTTTTCACGATGGAAGGGTTTGAGGAAACTCTTTTTATGCGGTTCTGGATCAAGCCGGATGAGGTAGTTATGCAGATTGCGGATGATAGGATTCTCACTGGCAGCGATGTCGTGCAGTGGGGGATATTTAATCACGTACCCGCTGTTCCCCATTGTGTCTTTAACTTTTTCGATGGAGTGGCACGCCGTACAGGCGAGTCCTGCTTGCGCTGCTGGGGTATGGAGGTTTTCACGAATGGGTCTGTCCATCACGCCGTTAAGTAGAATTGCTGGATCGTGACACCCACCGCACCACTTAGAGGGTTGAATGCCGTTGACCTCCTGCATATAGACGATTGATTTACGATACCATTGGTTATTGAAGGAGGAGAAGTGATGAGCGGATTCGTTCCACTGCCGATAGATGTCTGGATGGCATCCCTTGGTGGCGCAGGTCTCCGATGTAAGAAAGAAATCGGTTGGAATCAGGGCACCCGTCTCTGTTTCGACGGATGCGGGAAAGAAGTGACCAGTCGTGCCGCCGCCCTCCTCGTACATACTTGTCGGAGGGAGTGCCGGATTTTCGACGAGATAGGTTTCGTTTGGTAGATAGTGTTGTGTAAGTTTCGCACCTATCGGGAAAAGGACGACAACAACCAGCACACCGATGTTTATTTTTTTTAGCAATGGCGTGAGGAAGGCATGATCTCTCAATAAGTGAATGCTGAGGAGAATACTACCCGCGCTTATACTGACGATATGTGTGATGAGTAACCACCGATAGGGGGTTATCGCACCGACGATCATCAGATAGCCACCACTGATAATGCCAACAACTATACCGATACTCCCTACTTGTCCAAGTCTTGAGATTCGCTTCAATTGTCGGTAGAGGTAGATACTGAACGGAATTATTAGAAGGACACCAAGTCCAACGTGGAGTAGAACGTTGGAGATGTAAAAGAGCGTCGGTTCACCGAAGCTAAACAGATACGCGCTGTTAAGCAGCAAAATGAGGAAGACACAGAAGAAAATTTTTCGCATTTTTTAAGTTGTAGTACACTGCTATAGCTGCTTGGCTGAGTAGGTTATTGACCCTTGATGGAGTCTGTAGGTCGCGGGAGTAGCTCTCCGTATTGTTTGAGGAATTCTTCTTTGGACAATGTCTGACGGTTCACCCGAACCATTGCACCATCGGGAAGATCAACGGTGAATGTTTCTGGCGGTATGGTGTGATTCACTTTGAAATCCTTTACCTCCAGCGTCTGCCGGGAAATTATAGGGTATGTCGCTTGAAAATCGAGCCAAGCATATTCATTAAGGACTGATTTGGGGAACCAGATTTCTCCGAGTTGCTGATAGGAGACTGTTGTGCGATCAATAGTGAGTGCCTCCATCGGAATATCACTGTCCAGAGCATCTACAGGACGCGGGAATTGGCTTTCATGTTTGAGGTATCGAAACCCTCGCTCGGGTGCGATCCAAATCTTTTCAGACATCTCCCCCTGTTTTGCCTCCAAGACGTAACATAGCGTCCCGTTGATAAGTTCACGTCCAGTAATATGAAAGTTCTCGCTCTTAAGATAGGTCGCTAAATCTTTGTGTCCCAAGGTGAGCCAGTGTCTTGGATCCATTGGTGATTTAATTAGAACAGGTGCCTGTGGTCCCGGATTAAAGTAGTAATTAGGGTGCCTTTTGGCGTGCGGATCAATTTCCCAATATGCCATTGGTGTAAGTATTACAGTTGTTCTCGGTGAATCGAAGCGAGTATTTTCTGAGTCAAAAGTGATACGCTCCTTAGAAATATGGAGATCATCATCGAAGGGAGGTTGCCCATCAGTATAAATCACTTCCCCTTCACCAGATTTGAGCAGTGCATGGTGATGTTTGATGGCTGCTAAAAGTGCCTCAAAATCAAGTGCATCTTCTGCTATGTCTTGTGACGGTGTTTCCTGTGCGAATGCTATCGTGAAACATGCAAGAAAAACGAAGCAGGGAAGTAGGAAACGATTCGGTTTCATATTTAAAACGAACATTGTTTTGCTCCTAATTTTTCTTAAGTAGGGTTTATGGAGATGCTTCGCCGGGTTCAACTCGCATCGGTAAGGGTTCCATCAGTTCATATATCCATCCGCCGGGGAGTATTGGATCTCCCTCCACACCTGTTACTCTCAAAAAAGATCTATATCTCAGAATTTTTCCGGTGTGAGCGACATCATTGAATAACCGCTTTACCTCTTGCCATGTCTCATCGCGCCAAGCGGCAATCTCGGGTGACTTCCCTGCCATTCCATCTGTACTTCGTAGTTCGGTGTAGAGTTCCACCGCTTTGGTTAAGTTCGTGTGAATTTCCTCCTCAAGCACCGGAATTTTTTCTTCAATTTCAGCGAGTGTCAATCCAAAGAACCGTTCTTCTTCAGACGTAGTATCGGTTTCGGTTTCTACATCAACGGATAGCGTGTTTTCTTCGGTCTGCACTTCCACTTCAGAAAATTGTGTATCTTCCGATGTGAAATCTCCAGAATCTATAGATACATCGGAATCCGTAGGTGTAGAAACGATCTGTGTTTTATCAATGTCTTGGTTCGTTCGCGCCTTTTGTTTGTCTGCAGACTGGGTCTTAGCGCGCTTCGCTGGCACGGCAGTTTTATAGATCTTTATCGTTTCTTGCGGCTGATTTGCTCTGTGGACCAGAACGCCAAAGAGGACCACCACGCAAAGCAATACGCCTCCCCAAAATAGTTTCGATTTAAACATGATAAAATGCTCCTCAGTTATTACAGCGATAAATTCTGATTTGATAGCAGAATTTGGGTGTGGGTAGGAGCTGGAGTTATTCTACTAAACAACTCCAGCAAAGTCAAGACGAAAACGACACAGTATCATTAACATGAACAGTCAGATTTCCTACTGCTGCGCGTAGCGTTTGAGGAATTCCTGTTTGGTCAATGCCTTACTAATTCCATCCACTTTAATCGTGGCATCGTCAGGAAGGTCAACAGTGAATGTCTCTGGTGGTATGTCATGATTGATTTTGAAATTCTTTATCTCCAACCTCTGTCCCGAAATTATAGGATCCACTGGCTTAAAGTCGAGCCAAGCGTATTCACTAAAGACTGACTCAGGGAACCATATCTCTCCAAATTGCTGATAGGAAACTATCGTGCGAATGATGGTGAGTGCTTCCATGGGAATATCGCTGTCCAGGGCATCTACGGGACGCGGGAATTGGCTTTCACGTTTTAGATATTGAAATCCGCGTTCGGGTGCGATCCAAATCTTTTCAGTTCTATCTCCGCTTTTGGCTTCCAAAACATAACATAGAATATTTTTGAATCCCTCGCGTCCTATGATTTGGAAGTTTTTTCTTCTCAGATAGGTTGCTAAATCTTTGCTTCTCAAGGTGAGCCATCGTCTCGGATCTACATCGTGATAAGGATTGATGAGTCGAGGTTCTTCTGTACTAAAGAGGTAGTCGGAATTTCTATGTTTGTGAGAAATAATTTCCCATGATCCGATCGGCGTAAGGATAGTCGTTTTTCCTTGTGGATGGAAAGGTGTCTCCTCTGAATCGAAACGTGTTTTCTCCCTATTGAAGATGATGGTACCAGTAACAATACGGGTGTCAGTGTCAACGAACGGAGGTACCCCAAGCGTGTAAACAACTTCCCCTTCACCAGATTTAAGCAGAGCATGATGATGTTTGATAGCTGCTAAAAGTGCCTCAAAATCAAGTTCACTTTCTGCTGTGTCTTGTGACGGTGTTCCCTGGGCAAATGCTATTGTGAAACACGCGAGAAAGACAAAGCAGGAAAGTAAGAAACGATTCGGTTTCATATTTAAAAGGGACACAGTTTTTCTCCTAAGTTTAGTTTTCATTGAGGGAATTCTTAGCATCGTCTTGCTTAGAGGGTATATCAGATGCGTTACCCGGTTCAACCCCCATTGGCAAAGGTTCCATCAGTTCATATATCCATCCGCCGGGGAGTATTGGATCTTCCTCCACACCTGTTACCTTCAAAAAAGATCTATATCTCAGAATTTTTCCGGTATAAGCGACATCTTGGAACAACCGCTTCACCTCTTGCCATGTTTCATCGCGCCAAGCGGCAATCTCGGTTGATATCCCTGCCATTCCATCTGTGCTTCGCAGCTTAGTGTAGAGTTCTACCGCCTTGGTGAGATTGGTTCGGATTTCCTCCTCAAGCTCAGGGATTTTCTCTTCAATTTCAGCAAGTGTTAATCCGAAGAACCGTTTTTCAGATTGAGGAATGCTTGGATTTTCAGAATCAGCGGACACATTCGTGCTATTGTTCTTACCGCGGATAACAGGTCGTCCGATCTGATTTCGTAGTGCCAATTTTGCATCAATATCAAGGACGATGGGGGCATCAACAATTTCAATTGTGGGTTCGGATTGTGCCTCGAAACTATACGGTCTCTGGTAGTGAGCAAGGTATTGATTGCCGACACCCAGTGCCAACATAACCAAAATAGCAGCCGTGCCAAAAGCCGCCCACGGCACCAGGGGTTTCCCAATTGGGGGCGGGGATATTGGTTTGATGTTGGCAACTTGTCGGCTGATGCTCTCCATTAGATGAGTCGGTAATTGGAGGCTACCGAGTATCTCCTGAATCAAGAGTTCTTCCCTTTCCTGTAAACGCTTTCGCGCCCGACGAAGCCGACTGTTAATCGTGTTCATTGATACACCTAAAAACTTGCCAATCTCTTTCGGTTTCATTTCGCCAAGATAATAAAGGGTCACTACCGTGCGTTCGCTCTCTGGCAGCCTTTTCAGAAGTTTTTTGACGATTTCGTGACGGTGCTCGGTAGTTTCTGTTTCTCGTTGCTCCGATACATGATGTGTGTAAGAGGATTGGTCTATTTCTCTCACAGGTGTATCCTCCAGCGATTGTATCGCGGGTTTCTTTTTTTGAATCCATCTGTTGCAAAGATTGTTTGCAATGACATAAAGCCATCCAGCGAACTGATTGGGATTTTTCAGCGTCGCAAGGTTCTTGTATGCCTGAAGGAAGGTATCTTGCGTAATTTCTTCAGCGAAGTGGAAATCACCAATCCTGCGCCACGCAAGCGCGTGGACACCCTTTTGGTACTTTCCGACTAAGGTAGTGAACGCCTCGTCGTCACCTGACAAGATTCTCCGAATTAGTTGAACGTCGTCTTTTTCCATCAGGATTCTCCATCATTATTGATGAAAGAGTTGATTGTGCGTATATTCTTATCACTTGGGTAGGCGCGGCACTAAAACAGATGCGGTTCTTTAATACCGAACTATGCATGCTACCCTCTTTAATTATTAAAGATACAATTTAGGGGCAGAAAATGTGCATAATTTTTAGGAAGGACGGAATTTTATAGTAAAACCCGAAGATATATAGGCAGTCGGTCAGCAAACGAACCCCACCGCCGCTGGCGAGGATTGTATCCTCGCCTCCCCGCAATATCTACGTAATTATGGGTTTTACTATAATCTGAGAATTGGGACTTGTTGTGCGAATGATAAGTTGTCGTATAAAATTCGTATACAAGGATTGCTGAATTTACTTGTGAAATGGTTGTCTTTATCCGGCAGTGTAACCGCCATCAATCGGTAAGGCAATCCCTGTAACGAACGCGGATTCGTCGGAAGCGAGATATAGGGCACCGAAGGCAATCTCTTCGGGCTGGGCGAGGCGCCGCATCGGATGCTTGTCGGCGAGGTCCTGATATTCCGCTGGTGTTTTGATGACACCGGCGACTAACGGTGTTTCAACGAAACCGGGACAGATACAGTTGACTCGGATATTGTCCTCTGCGTAGTCGAGTGCCATCCCGCGGGTGAGGTTTGTCACGCCACCTTTGGAGGCGACATACGCCGCTCGAACATCCGCGCCGACAAGTCCGTAGATGGAGGACAGGTTGATAATGGAACCACCGCCGTTTTTCTGCATGGCAGGGATCGCTGCCTTGGCACAGAGGTAGACACCGGTGAGATTGACATCTAAACAACGGTGCCAGTCCGCTTCCGGCAGATCGCCAACGGGGAGTCGCATTGCGATTCCGGCACTGCTCAACAGAATATCCAATTTTCCGTATCTGCTGACGGTTTCCTGTACCATCCGTTCGGTATGGTCTGAAATTGTCACGTCGGTTTGGACATAAATCGCTTCGTTGCCCGCATCTCGGATGGTAGCAACAGTCTGGTTCGCGCCGTCTTCGTCGATGTCCGCGACGACTACTTTTGCGCCGTGTTCGGCAAACAGGATTGCTGTGGCTTTTCCAATGCCGGATGCGGCACCTGTCGTGATGGCTACTTTATCTTTGAGTCGCATTTTCAAAGCCCTTTTCCGTCCATTCGGCGGGATTCACTTCTGGTTCACCGATTTGGTTTCTGAGCACGCCGATGTTTTCGACTTCAAGTTCAATCACATCACCCGGTTGAATCCAGCGATCAAGTTCCCACCCACATCCTTTTCCAACAGTACCGGAGCCTAAAAACTCGCCTGGATGGAGCGTCTCTGATTGCGAAACAAACGAAATCATCTCAGCGAAGGAGTAATACATATCCGATGTACTTCCGTCTGCCCAGACCTCGCCATTGATTCTGGCAATCATTCGGAGGTTGTACGGGTCATCAATTTCATCTGGTGTAACGAGACAGGGCCCCATGATATTGCTGTTATCAAAGTCCTTTCCTTTGGCGGGACCGAGTGCCAACGTCATGTGCCGGAATTGGATGTCACGAGCACTAATATCGTTGTAAACGGTATAGCCAGCGATGTATTCCGGAGCTTCTTCTATTGAGATATTTTTCCCAGTTTTGCCGATATAGACCCCCCACTCCAGTTCAAAATCGAGTTTCTCGGTATAGTTGGGCCACGTAACGAGAGCTTCGTGCCCTGCGATAGAAGATGGGCTTGTGCTGCCGCGATAGTAATTGGGCAGTTTAAACCACTCTTGCGAGATTTCTTTACCGGTAATGCGTGAGGCGGCATCCATGTGGGTTTTGAATACACCGAAGTCTCGCAAGCTTGCCGGACGCGGGAACGGCGCGAGCAGCTGCACGTCGGCAACAGAGAAGATACTGTCGGAGGTATCAGCACTGTTAGCAGCCTGATCGATATGTTTTTGTGCGTCAGCGATGCAATTCTGTTCAAAGAACTGGATCATGTCTGGGGCAACTGCCGTGAGGTCAACGATTTGGTCGCCGGTAATCCACGCACCGAGTCTTGGTGCGCTATCTGTCGATTTGGTTTGAAAGGTAACAAGTCTCATAAGTCTTCTTTTTTGAGGATTGTGCCTCCCTGTTCAAATGGTTTCGTAGTGTTGATTATACGATGAATGCATTTAGAAATCAATATTTTTAAATTTTGTCTTGTATACGCGATAGCGATGTGGCATAATTAGTGCTATATGTTTGCCGACGTTCGCGGGGCATTTCTGTTGTGGACACGCTGAAATAAGAAAGGGGACGAGCATGGTTACCCGACAAGAGATTCAATCGACCTGTGATGACATCGTGCGCGAATTCGCGCCTTTGCAGGTTGTTCTTTTTGGTTCTTATGCGTACGGCACGCCCACGGAGTCCTCCGATGTCGATTTACTGGTAGTCATGCCGGTGCCGAAATCGGAAACCCGCCAGCGAGAGACAGAAATTCGGAAGCGTCTCGCGCGTCCTTTCCGTCTACATGTGCTTGTGCATTCGCCTGAAGACCTGGCATATCGTCTCGTGTATAACGATTGGTTTCTCCGAGAGATCACTGAAAAAGGCGAGGTGCTTTATGAAACTGCTAATTTTTTCTTGAAACCTGTAAAGAAGGAAAAACACGCGATGAATCCGTTGACAGAGGAATGGGTGGAGAAAGCTGAAGGTGATTACTCTGTGGCGCAGCAAGTGCTTCAAGGACAAAATCCAGTAAATGATGCTATCTGTTTCCATGCACAGCAATGTATTGAAAAGTATCTAAAGGCGTGGCTTCAAGAGGCGAACATCCCGTTTCCAAGGACCCACGATTTACAAGAGTTATTGAATCTGATAGTCCCGGCTCTTCCTGCTTGGGATGCTTGGCGAGAAGATTTTTCAAAGTTGTCGGAACATGCGGTTGATCCGCGCTATCCTGGGAAATTCGCGACCACGGACGAAACCGCACACGCGATGCGTATCTGCGATGAAGTTCGGCGAGCCGTTCGCGAGCAATTGAAACTACCGCTTGATATACCGGATAACTAAGAAAACTTCAGCTTTGTTCATGGTTGTAGAAAGAAGCGCGTTATACCGTTAAGGAGAGGAACAGTTCCTCCAGAGACATTTCGGTTGTGTGCATTTCAAGCAGCTGCCATCCACGTCCAACAATGGTCTCTGCAACATCTGCGCGAATGTCGGTTGCCAGTGTATAGTGAAGATGGAAGGTGATCGAGGTATCTGTACTTGCAGAGCGTTGCTCAACTTCAATCACGTTCTCGATGTTCTTAAGTGCTGCCGATATATCCTCTGCTGGTGCCCCTGCTACCTCAAGCGCGAGAATTGAGGAGGCGGGTTGTAAATCCTCTGTACTGCTGTCAGGCACATCGCTTTGTCTGGATACAGCACGCCCATCTTTCAACTGGACATCCCCGGTAATTTTGCCCCGGCTGATGATAATCAACCGTTCACATGTAAGACTGGCTTCGGGTAAAATGTGGGTGCTGAACAGAATGGTCCGTTCCTTGCCGAGTGCCTTGATTAATTCTCGGATTTCGACAATCTGTCGCGGATCCAATCCAGAGGTGGGTTCATCGAGGATTAAAACGTCTGGCTCATGGATGAGTGCTTGTGCCAAACCGACACGCTGCCGGAAACCGCGGGACAATTGCCCGATGATCTGATGTCGGCGTTCGGTGAGTCCACACGCCTCAATGGCGTTATCGAGCTGCGCTTTGATGTTCCCGCGTGGCACGCTGCGGATCTTTGCCATATAGGTCAGATACTTCGTCACTGTCATTTCTGGATAGAGTGGTACGTTTTCGGGAAGGTATCCGATGCGTTTCCGAACCTCTCGTGACGCTTTGAAAACGTCGTATCCAGCGACGGTAACGCGTCCGCTACTTGCAGGCATAAAACAGGTGAGGATCCGCATCGTTGTTGTTTTCCCTGCGCCGTTGGGACCGAGGAAGCCAACGATTTGTCCCTTGTCTACCTGAAAGGAGATGTCCCTGAGTGCTTGGAAGGGACCGTAGTTTTTTGTGATATTTTGAACTTCAATCATTTTTTTAACCTGACCCTGACGGGAATCATCAGGTGAAACTTGGCATTCACAGTTTTTCCCCGAACCCGCATCGCGCCGATGTTGCGATGCTGCCCCCGGTGGCTAAGGTCTTTCAGTTCCTAAAGGAAATCCTTTCGGGGAATACTGAAGTTTAAATCCCGGTCTCTACCCAACAAATAGGGGTTGTTGTCTGGTTGAACTGCCTCCGATTCAGCGCGGACATCCGGTAGATCAACAGTCACGGAATTCACCTCAACTCTATCTGGGTAAACTAACACTTGCTTCCACATCATCGGATAACAGATAACGCCGGAAGAGACGATACATAACATGCCTTGTTCTCTGAAAACGCGGTTGAGATGCAGATGTCCACAAAAGAACGCTAAAATCTGTTTATCAAAAGGAGAGACGATTTCGAGAACTTCCGCGGAGTTAGCGACTCGTGAACCGATCCCTTGAAACTCAACGCTCGGAAAAGGGAGTTGATGCGAAAAGATGAAAACTTCTTGCTCGTAATCTCGTGCTCTTTTTAATTCGCGCTCCGCCCATGCCAACTGGT